>JAVHRO010000056.1:0-47590 GCA_036171675.1 Vicingus sp.
GAATATGCTTTTGTTTAACTCTAGTGCATTTGTTGTAAATGCATTAAAATCAACATTCAAAATACCTGGTAGATTCGAGAGTGGTGAATCAAAAAGAAGAATTCAATATGTTGTATTCCCTGATGGTTTAATGGTTGATACAGAAAAAAGACAATATCTAACCGATAATATAAATTCAGTTTTCACCATAAGTGGCTCAATATCAAATGATAAAAGTAATAAAAAAAGCGACTCTAAGAATTTATTTCTTCATGAGTCGCTTTTAGTAGCGGGGGCCCGACTCGAACGGACGACCTTCGGGTTATGAGCCCGATGAGCTACCAACTGCTCTACCCCGCGATATATTTTTAAGAACTATTTTTCTTTTATTGGGTTGCAAATATAATATTTAGTTTCTTTGTAATCAAATTTTACTTCAAAATAATGCATAAATCGGGCTTTGTAAATATAATTGGCAATCCAAACGTAGGAAAATCAACCCTAATGAATGCTTTGGTCGGCGAGCGGTTGTCTATTATTACTTCTAAAGCACAAACTACACGTCACCGAATTTTGGGAATTGTAAACGACGAAAACCACCAAATTGTATTTTCCGACACTCCCGGAGTTTTAGAACCGGCTTATAAAATGCATCAAAGTATGATGACTTTTGTTAAATCTGCGCTATCCGATGCGGATGTTCTATTGTTTATGGTTGAAGTAAAAGAAAATCGTTTTAGAGATTCCGATATTTTGAACAGCCTCAAAGAAACCAACACCCCAATATTATTACTCATCAACAAAATTGATGAAGTTGACCAAGCATTTTTAGAAGAGAAAGTAGCCTTCTGGAAAAAAGAACTCCCAAAAGCGCAGATTTACCCACTATCGGCGTTGCACAGATTTAATATCGACAATATTTTTGAACGCATTAAAGAACTATTACCTGAAGGAGAGCCTTTTTACGATAAAGATGCTTTAACCGATAAACCTGAAAAATTCTTTGTTTCAGAAATTATTCGTGAAAAAATTCTATTAAACTATCAAAAAGAAATACCCTACTCCTGCGAAGTTGAAGTGGAAGAGTACAAAGAATTTGAACACATTGTAAAAATTAGAGCAAATATAATTGTTGCAAGAGAGTCACAAAAAGGCATTATAATAGGTCATCAGGGCAAAGAATTAAAAAAAATAGGCACATTAGCAAGAAAAGACATCGAAACGTTTGTCCAAAATAAAGTATTCCTTGAATTGTACGTTAAAGTCAGCAAGGATTGGAGAGACAACGAAAATCAATTGCGACGATTTGGCTATAATCAGTAGTTTTTAGTTTGCAGTATTCAGTTCTCAGTTCACAAACAACATTGAAAACAGCAATAAGAAACCAGTAAACCAATACCCAAAAAATCGTTAATTTCGTAGCCTCAATTAATTACCAAAACAACATGAGCAACATTGTAGCAATAGTAGGCCGTCCAAACGTTGGAAAATCTACCCTATTTAATAGATTAACAGAAAGTAGACAAGCAATTGTTGATGAAGCCAGTGGTGTTACTCGCGACAGGCACTACGGCAAAGTAGATTGGATTGGTAAAGAATTTACCTTAATAGATACCGGTGGTTATATAAAAGGTTCAGGCGATATTTTTGAAGAAGAAATTCGCAAACAAGTCATTATTGCCATTGAAGAATCTGATTTACTAATTTTTGTAGTTGATGTAACTAGTGGACTAACTGATCTCGACGAACAAGTTGCTAATGTGTTGAGAAGAAGTAAGAAAAAAGTTATTTTGGTTTCTAACAAAGTAGACAACAACGACCGAATACCTGATTCTAGTGTGTTTTATAGCTTAGGTTTGTCTGATGAAATTTTCAATGTATCGTCTGTAAGTGGAAGTGGCACGGGCGAGTTATTGGATGAAATTGTAAAAAACTTAGAAGATAAACCCGACGATGAAGACGAAGATGGTTTATTAAAATTAGCTATTGTAGGACGTCCAAATGTTGGAAAATCATCTTTAACCAATGCTCTTTTAGGAAAAGAAAGAAATATTGTTACCAATATTGCAGGAACCACCCGCGATGCAATTTCAACAAGATTTAGTGCCTTTGGATTTGATATGAAAATTGTGGATACTGCGGGTCTCAGAAAGCGTGGAAAAGTTGAAGAAGATTTAGAATTTTATTCTGTAATGCGATCCATTAGAGCTATTGAAAACGCTGACATTTGCTTACTAATGATTGAAGCTCACGAAGGAATAATGGCTCAAGATTTGAACATCTTAAATTTAATTGTTAAAAACAAAAAGGGTGTGGTAATTGTAGTGAACAAATGGGATATTGTTGAAAAAGAAAACAATACCGCTAAAGAATATGAAGAAGCAATAAAACATCGATTATCCCCATTTAATGATATTCCAATTGTTTTTACTTCGGTAACCAAAAAACAACGGGTGATAAAAGCACTTGAAGAGGTAGTAAAAGTTTATGAAAACCGAACTAGAAAAATTCCTACATCAAAACTTAACGATTTAATGTTAGCGGTCATTTTAAAAAATCCACCACCAGCAATTAAAGGAAAATACATTAAGATAAAATTTGTAAGCATGTTGCCTACTTTAGCCCCTACATTTGTTTTCTATTGTAATTTGCCTCAATATGTTAAAGAGCCTTATAAGCGATTTTTAGAAAACAAAATCCGTGAAAACTATGACTATTCGGGTGTTCCAATACAAATCTTTATGAGAAAAAAATAACCCTTTAACTTTCCCTCTTGGGTAGGGTGGAGTTAGGGATGTGTATTATAAAATTTCAATTTGACATGAAAATTCTTCTAACCGTTTCAATGCTCATCGTGTCCAATCTTTTTATGACCATTGCTTGGTATGGTCACTTAAAATGGTTCAACAAATGGAATTTATTATGGGTAATTCTAATAAGTTGGAGTTTTGCCTTGGTTGAATACATGTTTCAAGTTCCTGCCAACAGAATTGGTTTTGAAGGTAATAATGGTCCTTTTAGTTTAGTTCAACTAAAAGTGGTTCAAGAAGTGATTACTTTAATTATTTTTTCAGCATTTTCCGTGGTAGTTTTTAATTCAAAAATAACTTACAACCATATTATTGGCTTCTGTTTTTTAATTCTGGCAGTTTATTTTATTTTTAAAAAATAGTTTGAATAATCTAGGGGATTAGAAAGATATTATTGCTATTAATTTCCTCGCTGTTAGAAAACAAAATTAAATGAGGCGTTATAACTTAATCCTCTAATATATCTGTAATCTCCGATAGGAACAAAGTAATTAACTTTCGTGTCTATTAACAAAAACTTATTTTTAAAGAGTTCTAACCCGATTGTAGGGGATATATAAACCATATTTTGCTTTGTAGTTTTACCTGTCGCCATTACCCCTCCTATTGTATATCCTGAATATAAGTTAAAAAACTTCCTCGAACCTCTCCCTAAGTGTCTAGAATAAAAATCCTGCCCAAATCCTAGTAAAAACAACTCTGATAATGTAGTTGTATCAACACTACTTATTTCTACACTCTTATAAACCCCAATTAACCCATAACTCTTTCCTTTTGTGAATAAATATTTTAATAAATATCCATTATAGTTCTTAGAAGATAATCCTAATCTTGGGTTTTCCAAACTTAAAAATGAGAATTCAAACCCTGGCATATTTACAAAAGAAACATCTGTATATTCAGGAGTTGTTGTTTCGTCTTTAATTATAATTGAAACAGTATAAATATTCTCTTTTTTATTTAAACCTAACAACTCTCTTTCTTTATTAAATATTCTCTCTTCTGTTATTTTTATTTCTTTCCATAAAGCAATATAACTTTCAGATTTTTCATCAAATTTTGTAAGTAATTCAGAATAAGAATTTTTTTTCTGCTTAAGGTATTCTAATTCCAAATTAAGTTCATTTATTTTACTAAAATTAGAAATTGACGTTGATTTCTTAGAATTAAGATGCCCTAACTTATTCATTATAGAGTCTAATGTTTGGTAATTTTCTTGGGTTAGAATTAGTTTAATGTTTAATTCCGTTTTGCTCTCTTTTTGATTTATAACCCTTATATTATTTAATTTAACAAAGTTTAATAGAATACTTTTCGAGTTTTTAAAGTCGAAAGCGTAAACTACATTATCAATCTCAGTAGAAAGATATAATGAATCATTTTGAGCTATTAACCTAACAGCAATTATCAACATTACAAAAAGAATAAAGAATTTTGTTTTCATAAAAATCACTTACATGAATAAGAACTATTAACTACAATTCAAATGTATTACTTTTTTTGTTACTACTCAGGCTATTTTAATTTCTGTCTCTTACTTGATTTTCTTTTTTGTTTTCTTACGTAGGCAGTCCTCTCCTGCGTAGTCAGGAGTCTAGACCACAACACTTCCCTATTTCTTTAACTATTAACCACTGGTTCCCTGCCTCCGCAGGGACATAGTCAACTCAAAATAGCATCAATAACTACTCCCTCTCCTGCGTAGGCAGGAGTCTAGACCACAACACAAACTGTTTTAATAATTAACTACTAGATTCCTGCCTACGCAGGAACTGGTTCCTTGTCAGTCAGCTGACGGAGAGAAGACAACGAAAAAACAGTCCCTAGCAATCAGGTGATAGAACGTGTGAGAAAAAAACTATTTTCAGCAAACCACTTGAAATAATTCACAATTATTGAACTCTTAAACAAATTCATTTTTTCTATCACAACCAAATAAAAGCATTCTAGAGGTATTTCTTTGTAGAGTTTGGCTATCTTTGGTAAAGTTGATATGCAAACAAAACTTTATCATTATCATTTTTTAAGTATATTTTTAGTAGTTCTGCTAATCTCGTGTGGCTCTGCAAAAAAAGGAGCTACTGATAACAAAAATGAAAATTGTATCACCAGTAAAATAAAGTTTAAACTTACTATTTTTGATGAAAATGGCTTAATAGGTACCGAAAACAATAAAGTGTCGTTGGATTATGAGTTTTGTGTTCCAAATCAAGTAGAATGTTTAACAAAAATTCGCGAAATAGATTCAAGCATTAAACCACTAAATGGAAAAGGTAGAACAAAATGTGCAGAAAACTACATCGTAATGATAGGAAATTCTTACCACAAAGACATTAAAAAAACATTATGCAAACTATCACAATTAGAATATATTACAGAAATTAATCAAGTTTATTGGGAATAAAAATTTAAAGCCATGAAAAAATTAAATTTAATACTTACGTTATTTCTTGTTGGAACACTATTAATGGCTCAAAACAATTCTAAATATAGTAGAGCAAAAGTGCATTACAACACCCCCGAAAATTTACAACTTTTGTCCCAATATGGAATTCCTATGGAACATGGTAAACATAAAGTTGGTTGGTTTGTTGAAAATGATTTTTCGGCTGAAGAAATTCAAACCATCAGGTCGCTAGGTATTCAAGTTGATATTTTAATCGATGATGTTCAAAAGTTTTATGTAGATAGAAACAAAACAAGCTCCACCTCCACGACAAACAAAAATGCTTCTTGTTCTTCATCCGGATCGACATCTTATAATACCCCTGTAAATTTTAACCACGGCTCAATGGGTGGATTTTTAACCTATACCGAAATGTTGGCAGAATTAGACAGCATGGTATTACTTTATCCAAATCTAATAACAGCAAAAGCACCTGTAGACACCTTTTTAACTCATCAAAATAGGCCGTTATATTGGGTGAGAATATCAGACAACCCAAATACAGACGAAGCTGAGCCAGAAATGCTATACGATGCGGTTCATCATGCCCGCGAGCCAGCATCCATGCAACAATTGGTTTTTTACATGTGGTATTTGTTAGAAAACTATGCAACAAATCCAGAAGTTCAAGCTGTTATAAACAACACCGAATTGTACTTTATTCCCATAGTTAATCCTGATGGATATGTTTACAATGAAACTACCAATCCAAATGGTGGTGGTATGCATAGAAAAAACATGAGAGACAATGGTAGTGGTATTTATGGCGTTGACAACAATAGAAATTATGACCATCTCGATGAAAACTCAAATAGCATTTGGGGAACTACAGGTGTTTCATTTACCACAAGTGCTGATACCTACTGCGGTCCAGCACCTTTTTCAGAACCAGAAAACAACGCAATGAAATGGTTTTGTGAGCAACATACGTTTAAGATGGCTATAAATAATCATACTTATAGCGATTTACTACTTTTCCCATTCGGGTACGATTTAAACAAACCCACTCCTGATAGTGCTACTTTCGAAGCCATTACCGGTTTAATGGTATCACAAAATACGATGACTAATGAAATAGCAGCTACACTTTATCCAGCTTCGGGCGATTCTGATGACTGGATGTATGGCGACACCTTAACTCACCACAAAATATTTTCGATGACTCCTGAACTTGGTTCAAGCTCTCAAGGATTCTGGCCTGTTGAAGCAGATATTGATGGCATATGTAAAAGCATGATATATTTGAACTTAACTGCAGCTCATTTAATTACCAATTATGCACAAACAACTGATTTAATGCCTTTGGTGATAAATAACACTAATGGGTTTTTCAACTATAACATTCAACGACTTGGTATGGAAGAACCTGCAAACTTTACAGTTTCTATAATTCCCATTTCAAGTAATATTATTTCGGTTGGAACTCCAAAAAGTCACAATAACATGGCATTTTTACAAACTGATGTTGATTCTATAAGTTACACCTTAAACCCTTCCATTGTTGATGGCGATTTAATAACTTATGTGTTAGCAATAAATAATGGTACATTTATGCAATACGATACCTTAACTAAAATTTATGGCCAACAATTAACCGTTTTCTCGGATCAAGCAAATAACCTTACCAACTGGTTAGTTTCATCAACTTGGAACACCACCACATCTACTTTTTATTCTCCATCTAGCAGTATTACCGATTCTCCTAGTGGAAATTACCAAAACAACACGAACAGAACTATAACTCTTGCTAATGGAGTTAATTTAATTAATGCCGTTTCTGCCACATTAAGCTATTATGCAAAATGGGATATAGAAGATAACTGGGATTATGTTCAGGTAGAGGTATCAACCAATAATGGCTCAACATGGACTCCTCAATGTGGAAAATACACACAACCAGGAAATGCTGACCAAGCATTAAACGAACCACTTTATGATGGAACTCAATGGAGTTGGGTAAAAGAAGAAATTGATTTAAGTAATTACATCGGTCAAAATATTAAAGTGCGTTTCCAAATCGTTTCTGATGGAGGTGTTGTTGCTGATGGTTTTTACTTTGATGATTTTAACATTTCTGTAATTTATGGAAGTACCAGTGTAAATGAATTAACTGAAAACGGACCCTTTCTTGGTCAAAGTTTTCCTAATCCAACAAATGATGTAGCAACAATTAATTACATTTTACCAAAAGGAATAAATACTGCAAATTTAGTGGTAATAAATGCTTTAGGTCAAACCGTTAGCAAAACTATAATTAGTGCTAATACTACCCGAACAAGCATTTCTACTACAAAATGGAACGAAGGTGTTTACTTTTATTTTATTGAAAATAATCATCAACGTTCTCCCACAAAAAAAATGACTGTGGTAAGATAACTGGGTTATTCGTGCTGAACACCCTTAAGTATTCTAAAAATATGCAATACTGCAGGGAAAACAGCATCCATACTTTCTTTAGCTCCATTGGTTGAGCCTGGCAATGCCAACACTAAACTTTCGCCAATAACTCCAGCTACACTTCTACTTAACATCGAATAAGGTGTTCGGTCTTGTCCGTAGCTGCGAATGGCTTCGTCAATTCCTGAAATTTCACGTTCCATTAATGGTTTTAAGGCTTCTGGTGTTACATCCCGACTCGACAACCCTGTTCCTCCTGTATAAATAATAAGGTTAGCTCCTTGTGCAACATAAAACTTAGCTTTTTCTTGTATAGCAGAAATTTCATCAGGAATAACAATATAATCCATAATTTCTACTTCACATTCTTCCAGTTTTTTGATAATAGCTTTTCCTGCTTTATCCTCTTTTTGTCCAGCCGAAATGGTATCTGAACAAACAATAACAGCTGCTTTCAAATCTTTACGGAACTTGTCTTTAAAATCAGATTTTCCGCCTTTTTTTTCTACTAATTTTATGTGATGTATTTCAATTCCTTTGTCGATAGGTTTTAGCATATCGTACATGTTAAGGGCAACAACACTAGCTCCATGCATCGCTTCCACTTCAACACCAGTTTTGTAAATGGTTTTTACCAAAATAGTAACCGTTATTTCCAAACCATTAATTTCGTAATCAATGGCAGTGTGTTCGATAGGCATTGGATGACAATCGGCCAAAATTAATGCAGTTTGTTTTACTCCTAATAAACCAACAGCTCTACTCATGGCAAATACGTCGCCTTTTGGAACTGTTTTATTAATAATGGCATCAATAGTTTCTTGTTTACTCACTTTTACAACGGCTTGTGCGGTTGCAATTCGGAGTGTTGATGTTTTTGTTGTTATATCTACCATGGTGGTTTGAGGTTTGAGGTTTGTGGTTTGAAGTTTGTGGTTTGAAGTTTGAGGTTTGAGATTTGAAGTTGGGCTTAACCTCAAACTTCGAACTTCAAACGTTAAGCTATTTTCATTTGTTTACTTTCCAAGTATGCGTTTCGTCTTCAAATATTTCTTTACCAAAGACGGGTGCTTTTGCTTTAATTTCTTCGGTAATGTATCTAGTTGCATCAAACGCCATATTTCTATGTTGAGATGAGGTAAAAACGAACAAACAAAGTTCTCCAGCTTTTACAATTCCTTTGCTGTGGTAGATGTGAGCACAGGTTAACTCATATTTTTCAAAAGCCGATTCTCTAATTTCATCAAATACTTTGTTTGCCATTTCTTCGTAAGCTGAATATTCAATAGCCGTAACTGTTTTCCCTTCAATTTCATCCGCTCTAACTTGACCTAAAAAAATATCGTGTGCACCAATGTTGGTTTTAACCTGATGATGGCTAATGGCATCTGCAATTTTTAAAGGAGTTATCGGTCCTTCAACAAATACATTTTTTATTTTCTTTTCACTCATATTTATTTTTTAAATAGGCAGCCATGCCACCTGTTAGGTTTATCAAATTAGTATAGCCATTGTTTTTTAAAAATTCAATCGCTTTTAGGCTTCGCACTCCATGCTGACAAATAACTACAGTTTTTTTTGTTTTGTCGATTTGTTCTAAGCTAAATGGTATTTTTTGAAGAGGAATATTCAACACCTCATAATTTTCAATTTTTGGTTGTTCCCATTCTTCTCTAACATCAAGCAGTTGAAGTGTTTCGTTTTGCATCAATTCTTTTAATTCGGTTGATGATATTTGATCCTTCACATGAATAGGCTTTATTCCACAAAACAAATCGTAATTATTGTTTTCAAAATTCACTTTCGAAGTCAACACTTTTTTTACTTGTTCCTCACTACGGTTTATTTTTATTATTGTTGAACTACTTTGTAAAGCGTCATAAATAAGTAACTTACCTGAAAGTATAGTTCCTATTTCTAAAATAATTTTTAGTACTTCATTGGCTTGTTGTGTGCCAATTAAACCCGGTAAAACTCCTAAAACACCAACTTCCGAACAATTAGGCATATTTCCTGCTTTAGGCGGTTCAGGAAATAGGCAACGGTAAGTTGGTCCGCCTTGATAATTAAACACCGAAACTTGACCTTCAAATTTATAAATTGCACCGTAAACCAATGGCTTTTGAGTAATCACACAAGCATCATTTACCAAATAGCGTGTAGAAAAATTATCAGTTCCATCTACCAATACATCGTAATGCTTAAAAATTTCCAAGGCGTTTTTTGGTGTTAGTTTTTCAGGATAAATCTCAAATTTTATGTGGGGATTAAGTAGTTCTAATCTTTCTTTTGCAACAATGGCTTTGTTTTTACCAATATCGTTGATGGTAAATAATATTTGTCGTTGCAAATTAGTTTCATCCACCACATCAAAATCAATTATTCCAATAGTTCCAACACCAGCTGCTGTTAAATATTGTAAAACAGGACAACCTAACCCGCCAGCTCCAATAACCAAAACTTTGGCAACTTTTAGTTTTTTTTGCCCAACTTCACCTACTTTATCTAAAAGTAAATGACGATTGTATCTGTATTTTTCTTTATCGGTTAACATAAACCTCCCCTAACCCCTCCGAAGGAGGGGAATTAGTTTCTTCATATTTTAATCTTTGTAACATTTCATCTTTTACATTTCTTACACACCCCTAACCTCTCTTTTTAGAGAGGAAGTCCTCCTCTGTGGGTTTCTCGTCCCTCTCCCTAGCCCCTCCTTCGGAGGGGTTAGGGAGACTTCATTTACCCTCCTGCAAATGGTGGTAATAAAGCTGTTTCATCATTCTCTTTTAGTAGTTCATTTCCATCTTTTAAAGATTGATTTACTGCAAATTTATAGTTTATGGTTTCGAGTTTAGTATACTTATTTTTTAAAAATGTATCTAACTCCAAGACTGAATTTCCAGTAAATTCAAATTGCTCCTCGCTTTTGCCAACAGCTTCAGCAATCATTCCAAAATATTTTACAACCAACTTCATGCTATATTTTTTAACTCAACAGATGTATTTATGTTAGTAAATTCTTTTTCATCAAATTTATTGGCATCAACGATGTTTAAGTTTATTTTTTCTAATACTACTTTCATTTTTAGTTGATTATTATACAACTCATTTTTAAAAATTGAAATACATTTTTTATCATACACACCTATTACTTGATGCGTTTTGTTATTATGGATTGGAATGGTAACGTCGAAATTTTTACTGTTTTCAACCAACTTATTTAATAATACAACACTAACAAAAGGCACATCACAACTTATCACAATATTTTTATCATGTTTGGCGTATTTTAATCCCGTATAAATTCCAGCTAATGGACCAGCATCTTTTATCAAATCTGAATAAACCGGTATTCCAAAAACCTTATATGCTGCATTGTTTGAAATAATAATGATATCATCAGTAATTTGTTTTAAAGTGTCCATAACATGAGCAACCATAGGCTTGCCGTTCAACAACAATAAACCCTTATCGGTACCCATTCTTGAGCTTTTTCCTCCTGCTAATATGATGGCACCGACATTCAACTTTCAACTATTTAGTTTGATTTTTCGTCTAAAAATACTTGGGAGTTTTCATCAATTGTTCAAAAAATCTAATCATGTTTTCCTCCTCATTGGTAACCTTAGAAACCCTTCTCCTTTTCCTCATGAAACATGAATTAGTAAAGATTTTTCAGCTTCATTATTAACGGAGTTTACCATTATCTTGCTTTTTTGTAACACATTTTCATGTTTTTTACTGTCCCACTAATCGATCCACTTGCTATTATTTCTTTCAGCAAAGTTATTCATCCTTCCGCAAAAAAAGTTCCACCCACGCCATCAATTCAAAACTTGCTGTTTATATTATATATTTTTGGTCATTCAACATGGTGTTTGTAAATACAAAACGACCAATAAAAATTTGACGGATAAATTTCATTTTATATGATATAAATCATTTAATTAGGCAATAGATTTAAATCCACTAATTCGTTTTTTTCAACAATTTCCTTATCAGCAGAGATATAAATTAATGCATTTGATAATGCAAATGACTGAAGAGCATCCGACTCTTGTCCTTCCATTATATAAACTTCGTTATTTCTAATTTGAGCTTTTAAAAACTGAGCCCTGCCTTCTTTTTTAATGTATTTATCAGCCAAAGGCATTTTTAACATGGGTAGAAAGGGATCGTTTGAACCCATCGATAAATTAATCGCTGGCAACACATAAATATAAAAACAAGTTAATGCTGCAGCAGAATTTCCAGGTAATGCAAAAACCACTTTTTTATCCTTTTTTCCAAAAAACAAGGGCTTTCCTGGTTTTTGATTGATTTTATAAAACACTTCCTCTACCCCATTATCCAATATTGACTCTTTAACAAAATCATAATCACCTACTGAAATTCCACCAGTTAATATTAAAAAATCAAACGCTGTAAGTGCATTTTTAATTACTTCTTTAGTATCATTCAAATTATCTGGTATGAGTTTTACTTTTGGAACAATGGCTAATCGCTGAAGTGCAGCCGTTAACATGTGAGTGTTAGATTCAAAAATAAGTCCTTCCTTTAACACTTTCCCTAACTGTACCAACTCGTTTCCTGTAGCCAAAATACAAACTTTAGGCTTAGCGTAAACATCCACCTTTTCAATTCCCAAAGTAGCTAATAAACCAATAGTTGCCGCATTTATTTTAATTCCTTTATTAAAAACTAAATCGCCTCTAGCCATCTGATTTCCTCTTTTCCTTACATTATTTCCTAATTTTAATCGAGGATCGTGAATGGTTAATTTGTTTAAACTTACAGATGTTAGCTCCTGCATCGCAACGGTATCGCATGATTCGGGCACTTTTGAACCAGTAAAAATTCGAACCGCTTCTCCTTTTTTAACCTCAATAGACCTTAAATCTCCAGCAGGAATAGTATCAATAATGGTTAGTGAATGGTTCACATCTTCAAACCGGAATGCAAAGCCATCCATTGATGATTGATTAAATGATGGGACAAAGATGGGGGCGAAAATGCATTCTGCCAAATACAAATTTGAAGAAGATTCAATCCCCAATTTAACTTTTGTAAGCATATCGATATTAGTTAACACCAGTTTTTTTGCATCTTCTACACTTATCATATTATTAGTTTTGTTAGTAAAGATATTTATTTTTTTCAATTTAAAAACGTGACTATTATCAGGTATTTTTTTAAACCAAAGTAAGATATTTGTACAAAAGCTTTTTTATTATGGCTCAAAAGCATCATATTCCTTCCTGTTCGAATTGCAATAACAAAATATCAGGCACTTCAATTTTTTGTTCATTAGACAAACTTGAAATAGACAATATGTCACTAGGCAAAAGAAGTATGTTGTTTAAAAAAGGTCAGGTAATATTCAGTGAAGGTAATCAACCACATGGGGTTTATTGTATTTATTCTGGTAAAGTAAAAATTCACAAACTAGGAGATGAAGGAAAAGAACAAATTGTTCGTTTAGCAAAAACATCTAATATAATTGGATATCGATCCATCTTCAATAGTGATTGTTACTTTGCCTCTGCAACAGCTTTAGTAGACACTGAAGCTTGTTTTATATCTAAATCTACCATAATAGACTTAATAAAAACAAATAATTCGTTTAGCAATTCGATGATGAATTTATTGTCGGACGATTTAAAAAAAGCTGAAGAAAAAATGATTCACATGGCTCAAAAACATGTTCACCAACGAATTGCAGAGGCTATTTTGTTGTTGCATGAGGCTTATGGATTTAAACCAGATCAAAAAACTATCGATTCCAATTTAACTAGAAAGGAAATTGCAAATATTGCTGGTACCACAACTGAAACATCCATTAGAATATTGTCAGAGTTACAAAAAGACAATATTATTGAATTAACTGGAAAAGAAATAAAAATTCTCAATCTAAAAAATCTATTTAAAGCCGCAAATATTTATGACTAATTTACTTGTTTTAAAGTGAATAATATCATTTTTATTTATGATGTAAGTCATTTTTAAAACTATTTGTATCTATTAAATTTGCTTTTAACTTTAACGCTCTTATTACTTTGAATAAAACAAATTATAAACCCAACAATCTATCAAACGACCTTATTGAAAGCATTAAATTGGTTTCAAAAAAATGTTTCCCTTTAAATAATGGAGATTTATTATTTAAGGAGGGCGACGAAAAAGAATTTATTTACCTAATAGATAAAGGTGAAGTTTCTTTAATCAAAAATAATCAACTTAACGATGTTGAACTTATTAAACAACACGATGGAGATATTGTTGGAGTTGATTTAATTTTTAACGATGCACAATGCGAATATTCAGCATTGGTAAAAAAACCAACCTTGTTGTATAAAATATTAATTAGCGATTTTAAATCCCTCTTAATTAAAAATAACAAATCATCAATAGAACTAATAAAATATTTAAGTTCGTTGATTAATCAAATGGAAACTAAAAGAATCAATTTAACCATTTAATATTTTTATTTCTTTTTATTTATAACTCGGTTTCTTTTTATAATTTGCATCTCCTAATTTTTTGAAGATGCGAGATATAAAAAACGATTTTTTGTTAGATGAATCGATCATTTATTTGAATCATGGTTCCTTTGGAGCATGTCCGAAACCCATATTTGACGACTTGCAATTTTGGCAAAAAAAATTAGAGTTTGAGCCCGCTCAGTTCATTACTAAATTATCCAATCAATACCTCAAACAATCCAAATCGTCATTAGCAAAATATATTAACTGTAGTGCTGATGATTTTATTTATACTACGAACCCTACATCCGCACTCAATCTTGTTATAAAAAATTTACCTTTAAAAAAAGGCGATGAAGTGCTAACCACCAATCACGAATATGGCGCTATGGACAGGACATGGCGATATTATTGTAAAAAATCAAAAGCCATTTACAAACAACAAGCTGTGTCGCTTCCATTAATTTCAAAAGAACAATTTGTAGCTGATTTTTTTAGAGGATTAACTTCAAAAACTAAAGTAGTTTTTATTAGTCATTTAACAAGTCCTTCAGCCCTCATATTTCCAGTGAAAGAAATCTGCGAAATAGCTAAACAAAAAGGTTTAATTACAATAGTTGATGGGGCTCACATTCCAGGACATATCGATTTGGACTTGTCAACCATTAAAGCTGATGTGTATGTTGGAGCTTTTCATAAATGGATGTTGACACCAAAAGGATGCTCATTTTTATTTGTTTCCAAAGCACTTCAATTTTTAATGGATCCACTGGTAATAAGCTGGGGTTATGAGAGTGAAACGCCCAGTTATTCTACATTTATAGATTATAACGAGTATCAAGGCACCCGAGATATCTCAGCATATTTAACCATTCCAAAAGCGTTGGAATATTTATCGATAAACAATTGGAAAACCAGAAGTGAGGAGTGCAAATTATTAATTCAAAAAAATTATCCTATTCTATGCAAATTATTGGAAACTGAACCGATTTGTAAAATTTCAGATGAATTTTTAGGGCAAATGTGCAGCATTCCAATACAACCAAAAAACCCTATTGCATTAAAAGAAACATTATACAATGATTACAAGATAGAGATTCCAATTACAACTATTGGTACTAATTATTTTATCCGATTATCCTTACAAGCATACAACAGCCAAACAGATGTAGATGCATTGATGAATGCCATTCGTTCACTAAAAAAATCAGGGGCGTTTATTTTTAATTAAACAACGCCACATCAATTACGTCGTTAAATAATTCTTTTAACGAAATGCCTTCATGCGCAGCCATTTGAGGTATGATGCTTTGAGCTGATTGTCCGGGAACTGTATTTATTTCAATCATCGTTGGTAAATCGTTTACCACAATATAATCTACCCTACAAATTCCACTTAACCCTAATATTTCATAAACAGTTTGAGTAGTATTTTTAAGTTTATTTTCTACTTCAATGGGAAGATTTGCCGGCGTAATTTCTCTAGATTCTCCTGCATATTTTGCATTAAAATCAAAAAACTCATTATTCGATACAATTTCGGTAATTGGCAAAACTTTTATCCCTTTCCTTCCTTTATAAATTCCATTGGTAAATTCCCTCCCCTTCAAAAACGATTCAATAATAGCTTGTGTACCATGGCTTAAGGCTAATTCAATAGCCTCGTTTAATTGGCTAATTTCCTTTACTTTCGTTACCCCAAAACTACTTCCTCCGTCGGCAGGTTTCACGAAACAAGGCAAACCAACTTTATTAATAATTTCTTGCTCGTTGAACTTCTCATTTTTGCGAATCAACACTGCTTCAGCAACTGGTATTCCAAAATTCTTAAGAAACTGATTGCACACAAATTTATTAAACGTAAGTGTTGATGCTAATTGATTACATGTTGAATAAGGTATTTTCAACATATCAAAATAGGCTTGTAATTTACCATCCTCACCGGGTGTTCCATGAATTACAATAAATGCCAAATCAAAACAAATTTTTGTGCCATTATGAAAAACCGAAAAATCATTTCTGTTCACTTCTATTTTTTCATTACCAACAAAAGCAAACCAACCATCCTCATCAATTCTAATCTTAATTGGTAAATATTTCTCTCTATCAACATGTTGATAAACAGTTTCGGCACTTCTTAACGATATAACCTTTTCGTGACTATACCCTCCTTCGATAACAGCAATATTTTTTATCATCATTCAATTATTTTATCAATCAAAAGTATTGAGTTATTTTCTCAATCTGCAAGTTTCATACAATAAATATTCATAGTACAATGTTGATAGATTTACGATAAACCATTAGTTTTACAACGAAATGAATAAGCAAAAGGTTATAGTATCTGTTATTAACGATTTAGTTACCGACCAGCGTGTTAACCGAATTTGTAACACCTTAATGGATTTAAACTTTGAAGTAGTTTTGGTAGGAAGAATTCTTAAAAATTCACTTCCTGTTGATAGAAAGTATAAAACCAAACGATTTAACTTGTGGTTTAACAAAGGATTTTTATTTTATGCCAACTACAATATTCGTTTGTTTTGGTTTTTACTTTTTTCAAAAACAACGTTACTTTGGAGTAATGACTTAGACACGTTACCAGCCAATTTTTTGGTTTCAAAATTAAAAGGAAAGAAGTTAATTTACGACAGTCACGAATATTTTACCGAAGTACCCGAACTAGTAAATAGGCCAAAAATTCAAAAAACATGGCAAACCATTGAACGATGGATTTTTCCAAAATTAAAAAATGTGATAACGGTAAGCAATCAAATTGCTATAGAATACCACGAAAAGTACAAGGTAAACATAACTGTAATTAGAAATTTACCCACCAAAGAAAGACCAATTACTGTCGTAAAAAACATTAAAAAAGAAGGATTAAAATTGGTTATTTATCAAGGTTCAGTGAATATAAATAGAGGGATTGACCACTTGATTGACGCAATGCAATTTATAGAAAATGCTCATTTATGTATAATTGGTGATGGAGATGTTTTTAGTGAAATGACAGAAAACGTAAAACGATTAAATCTTCAACACAAAGTAACTTTATTAGGTAAAATACCGCTTGAAATACTCCATAATTACACCATGCAGGCTGATATTGGGGTTAGCCTCGAAGAAAATGTTGGACTTAACTATAAATATGCATTGCCAAATAAATTATTCGATTACATCAATGCTGGTATTCCTGTTTTAACATCAAAATTACCTGAAATGGAAAGCATCGTTAACAGTTATCATGTTGGAGAAACGGTTTCTCCGATTTTACCTCAAGTTGTTGCCGAAAAAATAAATGAACTGTTAGCTGATCCAAAAAAACTAGCTTTTTATTCAGTAAATTGTTTGAAAGCAAGGGAGGAATTATGCTGGGAAAACGAAGTACAAAAGTTAAAAACTCTCTTTGCCTCATTAAGTTAATATGCACATTCATTTAATATCGTTTAATGTACCTCTTCCCGCAAATTATGGCGGAGTAATCGATGTATTTTACCAAATCAAGTCGTTAAAAGAAAGCAACATTTCTGTAACGCTACATTGTTTTGAGTATGGTAGAGAACATCAAGTTGAATTGGAAAAATGGTGTGACAAAGTAATTTATTATCCTCGCAACACCAGTATCTTCAAACAATTCCAATTAACACCTTATATTACCGCAAGTAGAAATCACCCATCGTTAATTGAAAATTTAATCGTTGACAACGATCCTATTATTTTTGAAGGTATCCATTGTTGTATGCTTATCGATGATTCCAGATTGGCTAATCGAAACAAATTGGTTCGAGTACAAAATATTGAGCACGATTATTACAACAGTTTGAGTGCCGTTGAAAATAATATCATCAAAAAATTCTATTTCAAAATAGAAGCCAGAAAACTTAAACGATTCCAAAAAAAATTACGATTCGCCAATACACTTTTAACCATTTCGCCAAATGATACCGCATATTTTTCAATGATTCATAAACATGTAGTTTATTTACCACCCTTTCATCCACATTCAGAGGTTCTATCGAAAATTGGAAAATCAGATTATTGCTTGTATCATGGTAACCTTTCCGTTGCCGAAAACAATGAAGCAGCTCTATTTTTAGTAAATAAGGTGTTTAATAGCCTCAATATTCCATTGATTATTGCAGGGCATTCACCATCTAATGAATTAAGATTTGAGATAAGCAAAAAAGCGAATATTTCACTAGTAGAAAACGCTTCAGACCAAGACATGATGAAACTTATTGAAAATGCTCATGTCAATATTTTACCAACTTTTCAATCGACAGGAATAAAGTTAAAATTAATTGCTGCTTTGTATTTAGGTCGATTTTGTTTGGTAAACCGCCCAATGGTAGAAAATACAGGTTTGGAATCGCTTTGTACCATAGCAGAAGATACTACAACCATGAAAAATAATCTAGAAAAATTAATGAATGAAATGTTTACAGAGGAGATGATTATAGAACGTAAAAAACTGCTTCAGGATTTGTACAACAACAATAAAAATATTGATTTACTTGTCCAATTGTTGAAATAATTTATTTTACAAATTATCACCTTCTAACCGAGTATCAACTTGTGGGGAAATCGATGTTTTAAACCTATTTTTAACTGAACCAACTTGTTGTGTATCCACCACAGTTCCGTTTTCGCATTTTAAAGTGCGTGAAGGAAATTTATCCATCAAATGAAAATCGTGAGTAGCCATTAATACTGCCTTACCCTTTTCGCTAATTTCTACCAACAGTTTTAAAATTTCTTCAGAAGTTTCCGGGTCAAGATTTCCAGTAGGTTCATCAGCTAAAATTAAATCTGGTTCATTTAACAACGCTCTTGCAATTACAATACGTTGCTGTTCACCACCCGATAATTCGTGTGGAAATTTATATACTTTATTCGACAAGCCAACACTTGCTAAGACTTCATTAATTCTGTTTTCCATTTTTAATTTATCGCTCCAGCCTGTGGCAGTTAGCACAAATTTTAGATTATCGAAAATGTTACGGTCGGTCAACAACTGAAAATCCTGAAAAACTATTCCCAATTTTCTTCTTAAAAATGGGATTTTATTACGTTTAATGGTCTTTAAATCAAAATCAACAACCGTAGCATTGCCCTCATTTAAAGGTAATTCGCCGTACAACGTCTTTAATAAACTGCTTTTCCCAGACCCCGTTTTCCCAATTAAGTAAACAAATTCACCTGCTTCAATTTTTATGTTGGTGTTGTATAAAACGAGGTTTTCTTGTTGGTAAATGGATGCCGAAGAAATATCTACTATCATGTTTAGGTTGTTAAAACGTGTAACAAAGATAGCTTATTTTATTCCTGAAAGACGTGTCCTCTTTATTCAAAAACAAAATAATTTCAACATTGTTACGTTGAAAACTTGACAGTTTTACAATTTGACACTGCTTTTATCATTCTAATTTTAACCAAATAAATAACTTACCTAAATTTTACATTGAATTTAAAAAACTCCATAACCACATTATTGTTTTTGTTGATTTTGGGTGCTCCAATACTAGCCCAAAAAACGAGCATTTATACCACTAAAAATGCAACATACAATAGTGCGCAGGAATTGTTTGATAAGGAAAAATATAGCGCTGCACAAGATAAATTTTTGACGGTTTATAATTCTACACCCGACAAAAAATCAGAAGTTGCAGTAGATGCAAAATATTACATTGCGCTATGCGGCTTAAACCTATTTAATGCCGATGCCGAAAATTTATTTATTGAATTCATAAATGATTACCCTGATAGCCCAAAAATAAAACAAGCCTATTTTTATTTAGGTTCGTACAATTTTAGAGCAAAAAAATATGATGAAGCGCTTGCTTGGTTCAAAAAAATTGATGTCAATGATTTAGCCAATGACGAATTAGCGGAATACCGTTTTAAAATAGGCTACTCCTATTTTTCGCTCGACAAGTTTGATGAAGCTTCAAATTATTTTTATGAAATAAAGGATTACGAAAACCCTTACACATCGCCAGCAAGATACTATTATGGACACATTGCCTATTTGCAAAAGAAATACGAATCGGCATTGCAAACCTTTTTATTACTAAACAACGACGAAAAATTTTCGCCAATTACCCCTTATTACATTTCACAAATTTATTATTTGCAAGGAAAATACGATAAGGTTATTGAATATGCTCCGGCGCTATTAGACACAGCCTTGCCTGCTCGAGGAGCAGAAATTGCTAGAATAATAGGAGAATCTTACTATAGAACCAAGCAATTTAAAGCAGCACTACCTTTTTTAAACAGGTTTAACAAAGAAAAAGCGGCTATAGCCTCTAGATCAGATTATTACCAATTAGGTTATGCCTATTTTAAAAGTGATAGCTGTCAGAAAGCAATTGATTGGTTTAAAAAATCAATCGAGCAACCCGATAGTATTTCACAAGCTGCCCACTATCACCTTGCCGAATGTTACATAAAATTGGGTAACAAACCCTATGCAAAGACATCGTTTCGAGAAGCCTATAAACAAGATTTTGATGCTCAAATTAAAGAAGATGCATTGTTTAATTTTGCTAAAATTTCATACGAACTTTCTACCCATCCATTTAACGATGCCATCGTTGCATTTGAAGAATATATTAATACCTACCCAAATTCAACCAAACTTAGCAATGCTTACGAATATTTGGTTGGGGTTTATTACACCACCAAAAATTATGATGCAGCTCTAAAATCGCTCGAAAACATTAAAATTTTAGACCAAAAACTTCAAGAAGCTTATCAAAAAATTGCACATTACCTTGGTTTAGAACTGTTTAACAATCAAAAGTACAGCGATGCCTTAGTTTACTTTAACAAAAGCGATCAATACATTATTGACAAGCGAATTAAAGCTGAAAATACCTATTGGAGAGGAGAAACCTATTACCGTCTAGATGATTATTCTAAAGCTATTGGCGATTACAAAAAATTCATTTTTGAACCTATAGCTAGCACATTAGAAAATGCCAACAAAGTAAATTATAACTTGGGTTATGCCTATTTTAAATTAAAAGAATACGAGGAAGCCAAAAGTTGGTTCAGAAAGTACACTCAAAATGCACCTACAGAAAATTCTAAAATAAAAAATGATGCATTGAATAGAGTTGGCGATTGCTTTTTTATTCAAAAAGAATATAAAGGCGCCATAGAATTTTATGATAAAGCAGCTATGATGGGGATTTATCAATCAGACTATTCGTTGTTCCAAAGTGCTGTTTGCAATGGTGTTTTAGGAAATTACAATGATAAAACGAACTTATTACAAACCCTGCTAGCGCGTAACGAAAAATCGCATTTGTTTGATGATGCCTATTTTGAATTAGGACTAACCTATTTAATTGAAAATAAAGAAGACAAAGCCTTAGAAAATTTTGTAAAGATTACAACCGACTTTAGCAATAGCCCGTACTTGAGCAGAGCTTTAGTGAAAGAAGGATTAATCTACTATAATAAAAAACAAGATGACGAAGCTCTTTCTGTGTTTAAACAAATTATCGCCAATTACCCAGGAACTGACGAGTCTAAAGAATCGCTTGAAAAAGTTAAAAAAATATATGTTGAAAAAGGCGAATTAACTGCTTACGAAAGTTATCTAACCACCATAGGTGGAGCCGATTCCACAACACAAATTTTAGAAGCCGATTATTACGAAGTTGCTGAAAACACTTACATGGGAGGTAATTGCGACAAAGCCGTAAGCGAATTTACCAGATATTTAGAAAAATATCCAAAAGGACTCTATTTTATCAATGCAAACTTTTATAAAGCATTGTGCGAACAAAAAGCCGGATTTAAAAACGAGGCCTTGATTGATTTTAATCAAGTAATTGCTCAACAAAAAAATAAATTTACCGAAAACGCATTATTAAGTGCCGCAGCACTAAATCAAGAATTAGGAAATATCGCTGAAGCGTTAAACAATTACAATCAATTAGAATATTTAGCCGATGTGCAAGCGAATGTTTTTATCGCTCAAATTGCACAAATGCGATTAAATTTTGAATTAAATAATATAGAAAATGCTATTAAGTACTGTGAAATTATAATTAATAAAGATAATGACGATCCTAAATTATTAACCGAAGCACGACTTATTTATGGCAAATGTTTATTAACTAAAGACGATTATAATTTAGCCTTAACAACTTTTAAAGCAGCATCAACAGCATCGAATAAATTTGGAGCTGAAGCAAAATATAATGTGGGTTATATTCTCTACTTAAGAGGAGAATATGTAAATTGTGAAACAGAACTATTTGGCTTAATCAAAAAATTCTCAGCTTATGATTATTGGATGGGAAAATCGTTGATTTTACTTGGTGATAACTACGTGGCAAAGGAAGATTTATTCCAAGCAAAAGTTACCCTTAAAAATGTTATTGAAAATAGTAAATACACCGATTTAGTCGATATAGCAAAAGATAAACTTCGAATTATTGATGAACAAGAAAATGCAAAAAAAGTAGTTGCACCTGTTGATGATCTTGATATAAGTTTTGGAACCCCTACAGATGTTGATAAGCTTTTCTCAGAGCCAGAAAAAGATATAGAAGAAACCCTTCCAACGCCTCAAAATCCTGAACAAAAAGAACAAGAGTAAAATGAATAATAATATTAAACATATCATTTTTACAATAGTTGCACTAATAAGTAGCTCTTGGTCAATTTACGCTCAACAGCTAGATACCACTACTATTGTAACTGTAAAACCATATAGCCCAACTTTATCCGATGCATTTAAAATAAAAGATAATCCTATTTTACAAGACACTGATAAAGTAATTCCAACACTTTCGTACAGTTTTATTCCAAAACAAGTGCCTGTAAGTTTTGAAGTAGAAAATATTAAACCAGCAAAAATTAAAGGTGAACCATTGGTAAAATTATACAGAGGATATGCCAAACTAGGTTTTGGAAGCCAAACAACACCTTTGGCTGAGCTTTATTACAACTCTACACGTTCAAAAGAATATTCATTCGGATTCGATGCAAAACATCAAAGTTCAAAAGGAATTTCCAATATAAATTATAGCAATTATAGCGATAATCATTTAGGGTTATTTGGAAAAAGTTTCTTAAAAGATTTCACGCTCTACAGCAAGGTGAATTTCGACAGAAATGTGGTGCACTATTATGGTTTTCCAAAAGTTGTAAACCCTGAAATTTCGAGTAAAAAAGCTATTCAACAAGAGTTTAATAAAATTAGTGCCAATGCTGGATTAACAAGAAATTTTACCGATTCCTCACAATTCGACTACAACTTCGACATTAGCTACCACAACATTAATGACCTATATGATGCAGAAGAAAACAATGTTGAGGTTAATAGTAGCTTAAGTAAATATTATAAGCGAGAATTGTATGCGATTGACGCAGTAGTTAATTACAACAATCTAAACAACGTTATTGATTTAGGTAACACCTTAATTTTAGGATTACGTCCTCACATAAGCACCACCGCAAAAAACTGGCAATTTAAGGTTGGATTAGGATTGTACGTAAATAAAGCGGATAGCACATCAAAATTCCATTTTTATCCAGAAGCAGAATTTAAATATAATGTTGTGGAAAACATTATTATTCCTTATGTGGGAATAAAAGGTGGTGTATTGCCCAACAACCTCAATTCATTCTTTTATGAAAATCCGTTTATCAATACAAAAACGTTGGCCGTTGCAAATACGAATCAGAAATACAATATTTACATAGGTATTAGAGGAAGCTTAAGTAAGTACATTACATTTAATACCAGTTTTAGTAAACAAAAACTAGAAACACTACCTTTTTATACCAAAGATTTTAGTAATGCACTGCAAAATCAGTTTACGGTAATATATGACACCATTTCGTTGAATCAAATTGATGGTGAATTAACTTTTCAAAAATTAGAAAAGCTAAAACTGATGTTGTCTGGAACCTATTACGACTATAGTCCAGAAAATGAGTTAAAAGCTTGGCATAAACCTGATATGAAAATTACCCTCTCTGGAATTTACGACTTAAGTGATAAAATTTTAGTTCGTACCGATATGTTCTTTGTGAATAAACAATATGCACAAGCGTTTAACACAATTACCGATGACAAAGGAATTGTTGTTATTACCGAACAAGCAAAAGAATTAAAAGGAGTTTTTGACGCTAACATTGGCATTGAGTATCGTTACACTAAAAAGCTGTCCGCGTTTATCAACTTCAACAATATTGGCTCTGTTAAATACCAAAAATTTGAAGATTATCCAACTCAACGATTTAATATGTTAGGTGGGTTGACTTATTCGTTTTAAATTAAATCGCAAGACCAACATTATCTTCAATCACAAAGGCAATTCAATGATAAAAATGGTTCCATCCAAGTTGGTCGTGTAGCCTATGGTTCCATTTAAATTTTCAACAATATTTTTTACCATAGCCAAGCCTAAGCCCATTCCTGTTGTTTTAGTAGTAAAATTGGGTGTGAAAATTTTATTCTTTAACTCATCAGGTATTCCGCTTCCATTATCTTGAATAGTTATTTGACAAGATTTGCTTATGTTTTTAACAGTTATTATTACACTTCCTCTTTTGTGCTCATCAATAGATTGTATAGCATTTTTAATAAGATTTGAAAACAATCTATTCAATTGGTCTTTATCGGCATACAAAAATACTTCTTGTTTAAATTGGTTTACAAAAGAAATGTCAACTTGTTCTTCTTTATACAAATCTACTATGTTTTCTATAATTTCAATTAAGTTAACCTGTTGCTCAATGGTTTTGGGCATTTTAGCAAAACTCGAAAATTCGTTGGCAATATTGGTCAAGGTATCAATTTGTTCCACCAAGGTTTTGGTAGTTCGTTTTACGCGTTCATTTAGGTCAGCAGGATTATTTTCAATAGACCGTTCTAAATGCTGAATACTTAGCTTCATTGGAGTTAACGGATTTTTAATTTCGTGCGCCACTTGTTTTGCCATTTCACGCCATGCACTCTCTCGCTCCGACTTTGCAAGGAGTATAGCACTTTTCTCTAATTCAATAACCTTTTGATTATATTCATTAACAAGCGCACCTATTTCATCGTTCGATTGCCAATCAATCAACTCATTCGATTTACCAAGTTGTAAAGCGCTAATTTTATCTTTAATTAATCGAACAGGTTTCGAAATATAATTCGCAAAAAATACAGCAATAATTACCGAAACTAGAAAAAGCAAGGCATAAATATTAATTAATGCCGTAAAGAATTGTGAAAGTTCTTTCTCTAATTGATTTTGTTTAGCAAAATAAGGCAAATTGAGGTAAGCTATTACCGTATTATTGTTATTTCGAAATGGTATATATGCCGAAAGATATTTCATTCCACCAACATGCTCTTCATGAATAAACGATGAGTTTTTTTTATTGTTAAGTGATTCCTTTGCCAAGGGATTCATTCTATTGCTGATTAATCCTCGTTCAAAAATCTCAGGCCGAGAGGTGGCAATTAATAGTCCATGAGTGGAAAACAAGTTGATGTCGGCATAAAAAACATTCGAAAATTTTATTAATTGATTAGTTACAAAGTCAAGTTCTTTAAACGATTCTTCTTCACCAAAAATAACACTAAGTTCAGCTACCACCGATTGTACCTTTTCTTCAAGTGTTTTGGTGTTTTTATCGACATATTGTTTTTCGATATAGTAGGATGTTCCTAATGCGAACATTATAAATGATAAAAACGTTGAAACCACAATAAACAATTGGATTTTGGTGCTAAAATCGGTTACAGCGAAACGCCAGTTAAAGGGTTCTAATTTAAAAAGATATCCAACTAATAAAATAAATAAACTACAACAGATAAAGAAATAAGAAAACGTAGTTAAGTAATTAAAAAAAGTTTTTTGTGCTGAACTTAATACCACAATAGTGTTCTTATCACTTTGATAAAAAACATGTTCGAAACCATTCCGTGTACTTTTAAAGAATCCATTTTCGTTAAAATGAAAAGGTTGAGCTAATTCCAGGTTGTAGGAGTATTCTCCGAAGCTGTTGGTTAATTTTAATTTTTTATACGTTGCAAAGGAATACTTAGCCAAGCTAGTTGAGACATCGACCTCTTTTTCATTAAGAAGTAATTCAGGATATCCTTCGTTGTTTGATAACAATTTAGGAACCATCTCCAAATACAATTTGGCATTAGAACCCAATGTTTTTTCAGAATGAATAGTAATATTTCCTAAATAACTACCGACTCCATCTTTATTATATAAAAACTGAATTTTTTCATTAAAATTAGTTGAAGCTACAGCGTCTTTTTCAGCTTTATCGGTAAAAAAATCAAAACAACTTACATCTACATTTTCTGGCTGCACAACCAATGTGTCTTGAGGTTGACATAAGAACAGAAATATGTCATACTTGTTCCAATAACCAGTAAAATATTTACTTAAAATATAGTTATCCAATTCATCTTTATTTTCCCAATACTCATTAACATGATTACCAACGGTGGTATCAACTTTAATTTTGGTTACCAAATCAGAAAAAAGGTATTCTGTAATGGGGTCGGCTTCTTTTGCTAATTTTTTAATTAAAAATTCCTGATTAAGTTGTTCTTTATCTTTGGCAAAAATTATGAATCCAGCACTCACCACAACCGCAATTAAACCCAACAATAGTATGCTTTGCGTAAAAATTGATTTTTGGGGTTTATCAAACGAAAACATGATTATGGCCACAAGTATCCATGAGCATATTTTCCAATTGATATCAAATGCCAAATGCGCTATTAAAATAACGACCAATGCAATAATCCAAAACAATTGTAATAACTGATTTTGAGGAATTGATTTAAGGTTACTATCATTCAAAACCAGTTTTATTAATACTGCTAAACAGGTAAACAACACCATAACAATTGCTATTCCTACAAAACTATACGCTGATAAATCCAATAAATTATTTACATCAAAATTGATATTGGAGTTATTAATTAATCCTTCAAACCAATTGATAAAAAAAACGTTTAAAATCGAAATAACAACCATCGAAACAATGGATTTCAACATTACCATTTTTTTTATTTCTTTAGCTTGTTTTACCCAAATAATGGTAAGCGATAATATTGTAATTACTGTAAATAAGAAATGTCCTAGTGACGGCAAAAAGTTGGAGTGTCCAAAAACAATTGGGCTAAATATTTTTTGACGAAACAACTCTTGAGGAATAGAAAGTCCAATACAAATTGAGTAGAATAACGTAACAAAAACGACACTAATCCACAACGTATTTTTTTTAAGCGTTTTATGTTGTTTACAAAAATTATAAGTAGAAATTATAAGTAGAACGAATCCAGCAAAAAAAGTTAGAATGTACAACCAATTACTGGATTGATAACTCGATGAATTGATGGTTAAATAGAATAGGTTATTGCCTTTAGCACTTTTTACAATTACCGATGAACCTGTTTTTTGCAGGGATATTTCTACTGGTGAATTAATACCAAAACTTGGATGCAATCCTGGAATTAAATAACTGTTATTTATTACATACTCATTTTCAATCTGAATTAAACCCAAATAAACCGAATTACCATTTTCTCTTTTTAAATATTGATACCAACCATTTTTTAATTGCACAATACCATTTTCGGTTGCAAAATCTTCAATTCCATGAAAAGGAGCTGAGGAATTAGTCCATTCAATTAATTGGCCATTATTAAAAACATAAAAGCTAATACCTTGATTATTATTTAACTTCAAAAATTGCTCCGGTTGTCTATAAAATAAAGCATTACTATCATTTTTAATGAATTCAGCTAATTTCAACGAAACCAGCTGTTCCTTAGCATTTAATTCTTTATCAAAGCGGTTTAAAATGTCTTCATCACCATTAAATAATGATACTATTGGATAACTAAAAAACAAACCCAATCCGACAAATAGAGAAAGAAAAATACGAAAGTTGTTTTTTGTTGTTTTCATTTAAAATAAACCGAAGTTCTAAATAATTTATTAAAATTCGTTAAAAAATTGATTTCAACAACATGTAATTCATTTCCGTGTAATAATTCATCTAACTTTGCGTTATAAAATATATCAATTCCAATTGAAAAAATTTATTTATTTATTTATGTTCATTGTGCTTAGCAACTATTGTTTGGCTCAAGAACGATTTACCTTAAGTGGAACCATAAAAGATGAAGCCAATGGCGAGGATTTAATTGGGGTAACCATTTTTGTGAAAGAATTGCCAGGCGTGGGCACCGTTACCAATGTTTATGGATTTTATTCATTAACCCTACCCAAAGGCAATTACACCATTCAATATTCTTATGTTGGTTATAAAACCATAGAGTTTAAAGCAAACTTAACGCAAAACATTAAAAAAAACGTACAAATAATTTCAGGAGCAACCGATTTGGCTGTTGTAGAGATATCTGCTGAACGAGAAGATGAAAATGTGCGTTCTACAGAAATGAGTGTCTCTAAAATTGATATGAAAGAAATTGAAAGTATCCCTGTATTATTTGGCGAAAAAGATATTTTAAAAACCATACAACTTTTACCTGGTGTAAAATCTGGTGGTGAGGGAAATGCAGGTTTCTTTGTTCGAGGAGGAAGTTCTGACCAAAATCTAATCTTGTTAGATGAGGCTCCCGTTTATAATGCCTCTCACTTATTAGGATTTTTCTCTGTTTTTAATTCTGATGCCATTAAAGATTTAAAACTTTATAAAGGAGGAATTCCTGCAGAATATGGTGGCCGATTATCATCGGTAATGGATATTAAGATGAAAGAAGGAAATGCTAAACATATAGCTGTTACTGGTGGCGTTGGATTAATATCTTCAAAGCTAACCATTGAAGCTCCCATTGTTAAAGATAAAGGCTCATTCATTATTAGTGGCCGTAGAACCTATGCAGATTTATTTTTGAAATTATCAAACAACGCAGACCAACGTAATACCACACTTTATTTTTACGATTTAAACTTAAAAGCCAACTATCAATTAAGTGAAAAAGATCGATTATTTATCTCTGGTTATTTTGGAAGAGATAATTTTGGTTTTGCTGATCGATTTAGTTTTACATGGGGAAACACTACTGCCACAATGCGATGGAATCATTTATTCAACGATAAAGTGTTTAGCAATACCTCATTCATATACTCCAATTACAACTATAAAATAGACATTGCTGCCGCAGGATTTATCATCAATTCAAAAATTCAAGACATCAATTTCAAGCAAGATTTTGACTTCTTTTGGAACGAGAATAACAAATTAAAATTTGGCGGAGACATTATACATCATACTTTCGACCCAGGTGAAATTTCTTCTAGTGGTGAAGCCGTAGGAAGTACCAAAATTGAAAATAAATATTCTGTTGAATCGGCTTTGTATGTGAGTAACGAGCATAAATTCAATGAACTACTTTCGGCAACTTATGGTTTAAGATATTCCAACTTTACACAAATAGGACCTGGTGAAATTTATACCTTCGATAAAAAAGGAAATGTTTCCGATACCACAAAATATACAGAAAACAACCCTATTACAACTTACCATGGTTTTGAGCCAAGATTAAGTGTTAATTACATTTTAAATGAAACAAGCTCAATAAAAACCTCTTACAATCGAATGTACCAACATTTGCATTTGTTATCCAACTCATCGGGTAATAACCCTACCGATTCTTGGTTACCAAGCAGCAATAATATAAAACCCGAAATTGCCGACCAAATAGCATTGGGCTATTTTAAAAACTTTAAAGATAATACCTATGAATTTTCTATAGAAACCTACTACAAGGTATTGCAAAACACCATAGATTATAGAACTGGAGCTACCATCTCATTAAACCCTACCGTTGAAGGTGAATTGCTTTATGGAAAAGGCCGAGCATATGGATTAGAGTTTTATTTGAAACGTGGAAAAGGTAAATTTACTGGTTGGATTAGTTACACGCTTGCACGAACTGAAGTACAATTTGACCAAATAAATAAAGGGGCTTGGTATCCTGCAAAACAAGATCGAACTCATGACGTTTCTGTTGTTGCAATGTATTCATTATCCGAACGATTAAAAATATCCTCAACTTTTGTATTTTATACGGGCAATGCCGTTACCTTCCCAACAGGAAAATACATTATTGACGGGCAAATAATAAATTTATATTCAGCAAGAAACGGTTCGAGAATTCCAAACTACCATCGTATGGATATTGGCGTAACATGGGATGGAAAAAACTATAAGGAAATTACCAATCCAGAAACTGGCGAAAAAGAACGTGTAAAACGTAAATTTCAATCAAGTTGGAATTTCTCAGTTTATAATGTTTATGCTAGAGAAAATGCATATTCATTCACATTTAGGCCTAAAGAAGATAGCCCAACTCAAACCGAAATTATTCAGTTATCCCTTTTCAAAATTATCCCTTCTGTAAGTTATAATTTTAATTTTTAACCCATGCTAAAAAATAAATTCCTCCATACCATTACCATTCTAATTATGGCTTTCGTAATGAGTTCTTGCGAAAAAGTGGTTGATTTAAAACTAGAAGATGCTCCTCAATCCACTGTGGTTGAAGCAATTGTTCATGATTCTATTGGTGATAATTATGTTATAATTTCTAAGTCAAAACCATTTAATGATAATGTTGGTGGATTCGAAACAGTATCTGGCGCTAGTGTGGTTATTTCCGATAACACTGGTAACAGTTTTGCGTTAAACGAAATCCGTTCTGGAGTATATAATTCTCCATCTTTAAAAGGCATTGCTGGTCGAACTTATTTTTTATCGATTAATGCTGATGGAAAATCAATAACCGCACAATCGGTAATGCAAGCAAGAGTTAATTTAGACTCCTTATCGCAAGAAAAAGTAAATAAACCTTTTTCGAGTGACACCATAAGCGAATACCGAATCTTTACCCATTTTTATGACACACCTGGTTATAAGAACTATTATAGGTTAAAAGCTTCAAGTAAAACCGTACAACAAAAAGGCGTATTAGTATTAAACGACAATTTAATTGAAGGCGACCATGTAATTTTTCCAATATTTCAAACCAATTTCCTAGAAAACGACACGGTACTTGTTCAGTTATTATCAATTGAAGAAGAAAACTTTAGGTATTTCAATGCATTGACTTCATCACAAAATGGTGAAGTGCCTGGTAATCCTGAAACAAATTTAAATGGCGATGATAATGTTGTTGGATATTTTGCTGCTTACGCAAAAAGTCAACGATTATATGTAATCCAGCACATGCCTTAATTACTTATTCAATTCAGCAGTTTCAATTTTATTGCTTGAAGTTAAGGCCCTGTCTTTCAATACCATTTCGTACTTAAAAGTATCGGCAAGCGAAAAATTATTATACAGTAATTTAACATACGTTTCACCTTTTAGCGATTGCTTTTCTTTGTTTTGAATAAACGGAACCCTTAAATGAAAAACTGTGGTGTCGTATTGATTAGTACCACTATTATAGGTAATAATTGGTGATTTTTTTTGCCAAGCGCCATGGTATTTTTCAAAATAATCAATAAATAAATTATATTGTTGTTCACCTTGACTTTCGTCCTGTTTTAAACCTAAATCTCCATCATTATCAAAAAACTCAAATTTTACAATGGCATAAGACCTATCTGCCGACAATCCTCCTTCAATAAATTTGATAACTGGTGGAGCAGGTGTTGGATCTTCTTTCTTACAACCAAAAAAGACGATTAAAAATAATAATATGACTAGATTTGTTAACCTTTGCATACGATAAAATTACCATTTTTTTAATGAACCTCGCTCAACGCATTTTTAATGTTTCTAACGACCATGATTTTACAAAATTGGCCATCGAAGTTTTTAACTTCCAATACCAACAAAATAGAATCTATCAAAACTTTTGTAAGTTACTAAAAATAAACCCTAAGGAAGTTAATAGTATTGAAAAGATTCCTTTTTTACCCATCGAATTTTTTAAAAGCCGACAGGTAGTTTCAGGTGGTTTTGAGTATGAAACGACTTTTTTAAGTAGTGGAACTACAGGGAAAAATCAAAGTAAACACTTCGTAAAAGATCTTAAAGTTTACGAGAAAAGTTTTGTAAAAGGATTCGAGCAGTTTTATGGGCAACTTTCTGATTACTGTTTTTTAGCTTTACTTCCTTCTTACCTCGAAAGAGAGGGCTCTTCGCTAATTTACATGACCGAATATTTAATAAAACATTCTAATAATCCATTAAGTGGTTTTTATTTAAATAACTATGATGCATTAATTGAAACTATAGAAAAACTCAAAAATCAACATCAAAAAACCATTTTAATAGGCGTTTCTTTTGCATTGCTAGATTTAGCTGAGCATTATCAACTCAACTTAAGCGACATCATTATTATGGAAACTGGTGGAATGAAAGGTCGTAGAGCAGAATTAACCCGTGAAGAACTCCACTCCATATATAAAAAACGTTTTAATGTAACTCATATCCATTCGGAATATGGTATGACCGAACTTTTATCACAAGCCTACTCTAAAGGAAATGGAATTTTTAAACCACCCAATTGGATGAAAATATTAATTAGAGAACCCAACGACCCTTTCAATATACTTAGCACTAACCAAACTGGTGGAGTTAATGTGATTGATTTGGCTAATTACAATTCTTGTTCATTTATTGCTACACAAGATTTGGGCAAGATGCTCGACGACAATAGTTTTGAGATTTTGGGTAGGTTCGACAACAGTGATTTGCGTGGTTGCAATTTATTAATCCAATAAAAAAAACTATTTTTGCTTTGGTTCAATTTTTGATAAATTAACCTTCAAAAATAAAAAAATAAAAAAATGAAATTTCTTACTTTAAAATCATTAGCGTACCTTTTGTTAATAGCATCAACAGCATTACTTTCATCATGCGCTAACTACATTCCTTTTACCAACGAAGACCGTTTAAAATACAATTTAGACGAATCCAAACTAAAAAAATTACAATATTATATTTCTACGGAAGTTACCTTACAAAGAGGCGAACATGCCAACGAAGCACAAGAATTGGATAAAGATGGTAAATTAATTGTTTCTACATCTGCTAGTTTAGATAACATTTTAATAACCGCTAAAACTCCTGGTGTTTGTGTAAAAGTGATTGACGACAACAAAATTGCTGTCAGTTTTGATGCTGACGATAATAAATACCTGGTTTTTGGTGATCCAAACAATAGAGGAAGATACAACCTGATGGGTGCAGAATGGGATAACGGAAAAGGAAAAATTAATTATGGCGATAAAGTGTATTATGTTATGCCTGGAGGTGCTGGCGCTTACCTAAAGTTTGAGTTAAAAAAAGTGAAGAAATTTAAACAATCGAGCACTAAGGCAAAAGGTAGAACGGTAAACTGAATTCTTAACGTTTAAAGTTTGTAAAGTATAAAGTACAAAGTACAAACTGACTGAAATCAACCTTTCGTAGATTCGATTTTACAAACTTTCTACTTTACAAACTTTCTACTTTACAAACTTTCTACTTTATAAACTTTTTATTATGCTAAACAAAATACAAGAAGCCTCACAATTTATACTTTCACAAGGAATTAATGCCCCAGAAGTAGGAATTATTTTAGGAACTGGTTTAGGTGGATTGGTAAAAGAAATTCAAGTTATCACTTCGATTGATTATGATAAAATACCTCACTTTCCTGTCTCTACTGTAGAATCTCACCGAGGAAGATTAATTTACGGAACTGTTAAAGGTAAAAAAGTGTTGGCCATGCAAGGCAGATTTCATTATTACGAAGGTTACAACATGCAAGAAATAACATTTCCGGTACGAGTAATGAAACAATTAGGAATAAAGAATTTATTAATTTCTAATGCAGCTGGAGCGGTTAACCTTTCGTTCAAAAAGAGCACATTAATGCTGATTACTGATCATATTAATTTATTTCCTTCGAATCCGTTAATTGGAAAAAATTACGAAGAATTAGGTCCACGTTTTCCTGACATGAGCGAAGCGTATTCTAAAAAACTAAACAACGAACTTAAAGCTATTGCCAAAGAAAAGGGAATAATATTACATGAAGGTGTTTATGTTCCGGTAACTGGTCCAAATTTAGAAACAAGAGCTGAATACCGAATGATAAAAAAACTGGGTGGTGACGCTGCTGGTATGAGCACCGTACCTGAAGTAATTGTAGCTAATCACATGGGGTTGCCTTGTTGTGCCATTTCTGTGTTAACTGATGAATGTGACCCAGAACACTTGGCTCCTGTTTCGTTGGCTGAAATATTAGCAGCTGCAGCAATTGCCGAACCTCAACTTACCTTGCTTTATACTGAACTGATAGGAAGATTGTAAAAAAATCACTTTAAAATTATTCGCCCTAATTTTAACGATAATTGATTTTTTACCAATTTATATTTGTTAATTTCTGATAAGGTAATTAGTGCATCATCGTAACTCATCGATTTTAATCCCTCACTTAATCCGTCAATAATTTTAGTTAGTTTACTTAATTTAAATGCAAATACCGAATTAACCACAGCAATATTAAGTTGGTTCTCCTCAGTATTTACAATTATATTGTGTCGCTTTTTCCAATTATCGCTTATGTCGTATTTATTAGACAACATGTTTATCGCTACATTTTGAATCTCGGCATTGGTATGCTCAATAAATTGCTGGTTGCTTGGTATTTTATCCTCATTAAGCCAATCGACATATTCGTTATAAATTGCTTGATAAACTTGATTTTCAAATAACAAATTATCTTCAGAAATATTAGCAATAATATAACCAGCAACGACTATACTATGTTTTTGGCTAACATTTTGCTCATCCAACACATCCAAAACAAGGGTTTTATCACCAAATAAAATTAGCATTCGTATAATTTCTGATTCGCAATGTGCTAAATCACCTCCTTGCCCAGTTTGTTCTTCTTCATTAAAAGGAACATATTCATCAACGATTTCTAAAGCCTCCTGAGAATGATTTTTTGCAACATTTTTTCGTAGTATTTTGTTGGTTTCGTTAATCAACGCGTTTTCCGAAACATCGAGTAAAGTGCTGCATTCTTTTGTGTACACCGAACGTTTAATTTGATCGGGAATAATGGCAATACTTGCTACAATTTCTTTAATCAATTCCGCTCGTTTTATAGGATCATTACCCACTTCTTTTATCAGTACATCGGTTTTAAACCTGATAAAATCTTGAGCTGCATCGTTTATGTAGGTAATTAATTCGGTCGAAGAATGTTTTTTCGCGTACGAATCAGGGTCTTCACCATCAGGAAACAGCACCACCCGAACGTTCATTCCTTCCTGCAAAATCATATCAATTCCTCTAAACGACGCCTTAATTCCCGCTGCATCGCCATCATACAAAATGGTAATATTTGGAGTAAACCTACTTATCAGCCTAATTTGTCCTTCGGTAAGCGACGTTCCAGATGAGGCAACTACGTTTTCAACACCCGATTGATGTAAGGAAATTACATCGGTATACCCTTCAACTAAATAGCAGTTGTTTTGCTCGATGATTGATTTTTTAGCAAAATAAATTCCATAAAGCACATTGCTTTTGTGGTAAATATCCGATTCGGGCGAGTTTACATATTTTGCCGATTTCGGGTCTTTTTTTAAAATACGACCACCAAAACCAAGCACTCGACCAGAAAGATTATGTATTGGAAACATAACTCTTCCTTTAAACCGATCGAAGTGTTTTTGTTCTTTAACGATGGTTAAACCCGATTTTTCGAGCACATTTAATTGGTAGCCTTTGGCTAAAGCTTCAGCGGTAAATGCCTCCCAACTATCTGGGTTATAACCCAATTGAAATTTATTGATGATGTCTATTCTAAATCCTCGCTCAATAAAATAACTTAACCCAATGCTTTTCCCTTCTTGGGTTTCGTGGAGCTGTTGCTGAAAATAGTTGGCAGCAAAATTGGAAACGATAAACAAACTTTCTTTTTCGTTGGCTGTTTGTTTTTGCTCGTCGGTTTCTTCGGTTTCTTCTAATTCAATTTGATATTTATTGGCTATGTAGCGCAATGCCTCAGGATAGGTATAATGCTCGTGCTCCATGATGAAGTTAATGGAGTTTCCTGCTTTTCCACAACCAAAACACTTATATATCCCTTTTGCAGGAGAAACGGTAAACGAAGGTGTTTTTTCGTTGTGAAATGGGCAATTTCCTAATAAATTAACTCCTCTTTTTTTAAGCACAACAAATTCGCCAACTACATCTTCGATAATTGCAGCTTCAAAAATTTGGTCTATGGTGTGTTTTGGAATCAATGTTTAGGTTTAGTAGTGTAGATATTGAAATATTTACACCTTGTTACATTATTTAGCAACTTCTTCTTGTAAAGTGCCTTGTTCATTATAATATTTCCAGGTGCCAGTTTGTTTTCCGTTGGTGTATTCCCCTTCCGTATCTAATTTGCCATTTGGATAATAAATTTTTGCCAATCCGGTGCGCTCTCCATTCAAAAATTCGCCTTCACTCCAAATTTTTCCGTTGTCGTAATATGCTTTCCATTTCCCACTTCGTTTACCATCCACAAATTCGCCTTCCATTTTTACTTTTCCATTATCGTAAAAATCTTTTTCTCGAACCTTTATTTCTTTTCCTTCAACCAATTTATAAAAACCAACAGTTTTAGGTTTTTTATTTGGATAGGTTTCTTCCGTTTTTTCTGTTATTTTATCTCCACACGAACATAAAATAAACAATATACAAGTCAATAATAAATACGGTTTCATAAATTATTTTGTTCGTTCGGTAGTATAAATCACCAAATCTACCAACGCTTTATTGGCTTCGTTTTGGTTAAACTCTTTTAAAATAGCCAAGGCTTTATCCTTATAATTGAGCATGGCTTTATGTGCATACTCCAGCCCACCACTAGCAATCACAAAATCAATTACTTCTTTTACTTTTTTGGTATTTTGATTTTGATGTTTTATAATAAAAATAATTTTCTTTTTTTCGAAAAAGGAGGCTTTGCTCAACGCATAAATCAAGGGCAAAGTCAATTTCTTTTCTTTTATATCAATTCCTGTTGGCTTACCAATGGTTTCTCCATCACTACCGTAGTCAAACAAATCGTCTTTTATCTGAAAAGCAATTCCTGTGTATTCGCCAAACAAACGCATTTTTTCCACATCTTCTTTGCTAGCTTTAGCCGAATTGGCTCCAGCAGCACAACATGCTGCAATTAAGGTAGCTGTTTTTTGTCGAATAATATCAAAGTAAATATTTTCGGTAATGTCTAATCGTCTAGCCTTTTCTATTTGCAACAATTCGCCTTCGCTCATTTCTCGAACCGAATTCGACATGATTTGTAACAATTCAAATTCTTTGTTGTCAACTGCCAATAACAATCCTTTCGACAACAAATAATCGCCCACCAAAACAGCAATTTTGTTTTTCCAGATGGCATTGATGCTCCAAAAACCTCTTCGTTTGCTGGAGTCGTCCACCACATCATCGTGTACTAATGTAGCAGTATGCAACAACTCAATCATGGATGCAGCAATGTAAGTAGATTCGGTGGTAGGGGCAAAAACTTTCGACGACAAAAACACAAACATCGGACGCATTTGTTTTCCCTTTCGTTTAATAATGTAGTGCATAATGTTGTCCAACAACGACACACGGCTTCGCATCGAATCTCTAAACCAAGATTCAAATTTTTCCATTTCTTCAGCAATGGGTTGTTGTATTTGTTGTATGGTTGACATTTATTGTGTCAAAATTAATAATTAAACCATCAATTTATTCAATTAATTGTATTACTCTTTTTTAACCAACGTGGTAAAATTACCATGCCTATTAACAAATAAGGATAATAGCTGATTAATCGCCATAAAACAATAAGCAACCCTGCCATTCCTATTGGAATAAACTCCTGTAAAAAACCATTAAATGCAAACTCAGCAATTCCAGCTCCTCCTGGTGTTGGGCTAATAAGCATAATAACCCACATAACTAATTGTCGACCAACTACGATGAAATGATTTTCGACATGAGTAAATGCCAAAATAATAAAATTAACAACCAAAAATCGTGCTGTCCACGATATAAAAGTGGCCACAAAAGCTTTTAGCCAAAAACTAAATGGTTTGTTTTTCATTTCGCCGGAAGTGATAATCAAATCGTTTCCCATTGTAATTGATTTTCGTCTCCATTTTTTCAACACTTTAATGGAGAATACCTTGAACAATAATTTTTTAATGCCCAATGGATTAATAAAAATGCCATAAACAATTATTAGTGTTAATAATACTATAAATCCATAGCCCACGTAAAAAATTTCTTGGGTTGATAGCATAACTCCAAAAATGTTTTTTGTTAGTTCAATAGGAAACAAAAATGATGTCCCAATAAGAATTACAATTAGCGGGACGGTAATGATATAAAAAAGTTCGTCCAAAAATGCCGTAATCATAACAATTGCAGTACTTTTTCCCAAATTAATGCCTTCTCTATTTAAAATAAACATGGCAACACTACTACCTCCAACTACCGAAGGAGTTATTGCCGAAGCAAATTCCCATAACATGATTACATCAAAACTTTTTCGCCAACTCAACTGCTTTGCAGTTAACACTCGAATTCGATACATGTACCCTAAATCTCTAATAACCATCATTAAAATGGCAACACCTAACCACCAAAACATATTGTAATTCCAATCGGTTTTTTGAAATGTTTGCCAATCGGTTTTTTTCCATAAAAAATATACCGTAGCCACCAATCCAATAAAAATTGGAATAGCCACTTTTTTTACCGAAAACAAATCGCTTACTTTATTACTTTTGGGCATTATTAATTTTTAAAAAAAGTTTAACCACATAGTTACATAGTTTGCAAAGCTAAAAGTAAGCATAGAAGCTTTGCTTTACATATAGATTCTATGTTTAAATTTCATGCCTATATATTACTATTGTAATTAAATTAGGCTATGTGTCTATGTGGTTTATTGATTTTATTTATAATGAAAAAAAATTACTATTTATCAACCTGTTCTACATGCTCACGAATTATAAAAGAATTACAATTGGGTAATGACTTCGAATACCAAGACATCAAATCTACTAAAATAACCGAAGCTCAGCTAGAACAAATGGCTAAAATGAGCGGCTCGTACGAAAGTTTGTTTAGCAGAAAAGCCATTAAATACCGAGCCATGGGTTTAGCTGAGAAAACTTTAACGGAGAACGATTACAAAAAATTGATTTTAGAGGAATATACATTTTTAAAACGACCAGTTATTATTGTAGGAAACGCCATTTTTGTAGGAAATGCAAAAGCAGTAGTTGACAATGCAAGGATAGTGATTGGTGAATAGTAATTAGTGAATAGTGATAAAAAATTGACAGCATTCAAAAAACACAAGCAAATACATAAAGCCCCTCCTTCGGAGGGGTTGGGGAGGCTATTATGAACATCAAACCTCAAACCTCCAATCTTCTTCCTCACCTTGCCATTTTTGGTGCCAACCTTATTTATGGAGTAAATTATTCCATTGCTAAAGATGTGATGCCAGCATACATACAGCCTTTTGGATTTATATTTTATAGGGTGTTGGGTGCACTTATGTTATTTGCTTTGGTTGCCAGTTTTTATAAGGAAAAAATTGCCAAAAAAGATATGTTACTACTGGCTGTTTGTGGTTTTTTTGGCGTTGGACTAAACCAATTGACGTTTTTTTATGGGTTAAACCTAACCAATCCAATTAATGCAGGAATAATTATGGTTTCCAATCCAATAATGGTGTTGTTGGCATCGGCATTTATTTTAAAAACTCGAATTACTTACTTAAAAATTGCTGGATTAATCTTGGGGATTTCGGGAGCATTGATTATTCTTTTGTTTAAAAAAGGATTCTCTTTTGGTTCTGACACCATTGTTGGCGATAGTTTTATTTTATTAAACTCAGCTTCGTATGCCGTTTATTTGGTTTTGGTAAAACCATTGATGAGCAAGTATAAACCGATTACCGTAATTACTTGGGTTTTTGGGTTTGGATTTTTTTTTGTAATGCCTTTTGGGTTTAGCGAAATAAGTGAAATTGATTGGTCGAATTTTACCCCCGATATTTGGTGGAAGTTTGGTTTTGTAATTGTAGCCACCACGTTTTTAACCTATTTATTCAATATTTATGGACTACAACGATTAAACCCTTCGGTGGTTTCTACCTACATTTATTTACAGCCTCTAATTGCAGCACTTTTTGCCATTTCATTAGGTAAAGACAGCTTTACTTGGATTAAGTTTGTCGCTGCTGTATTAATTTTTAGCGGAGTTTATTTGGTAAGTAAACCAGCAAAAATTCAAAGTTCAAAGTTTGATGTTTAATGTTGTTTCAGAATATCAAACTCGAAACTTCAAACAAATAAATTACCTTTGTTGCTTAAAATAAAATTATGATTAAATCAATGACGGGTTTCGGAAAAGCAACGGCCGAAATAAATGGTAAAAAATTTAATGTCGAAATTAAAACCTTAAACAGCAAACAAGCCGATGTTTCGGTAAGGATGCCTTCTATGTTTAAAGAAAAAGAGTTCGCTATTCGTTCGTTGATTAATCAAGAATTGGAGCGTGGTAAAATTGATTTTTCATTAGGTTTTGAAACGCTTGGAGAAACCAATAACTTTTCGGTAAACAAGGATTTATTCAAAAAATATTACAACGAATTGGCTGGCATGGCAAATGAGTTGAATCAATCCAACGCCGATTTATTCACCATTGTTTCTCGAATGCCCGATGTGTTTAAAACCGACAAACAAGAACTAGAAGAAACTGAATGGCAAAAAGTACACGAATTAATTGTTGAAGCCATTGCTGCCACTAACAATTTTAGAATTACTGAGGGCGAAACCTTATTAAAAGAATTACTTCAACGGGTAAACAATATTCTTTCTTTACTGAAACAAGTAGATGTACACGAACCTAAACGATTAGAAGTAGTAAAAGAACGTATTGCAACCCACCTTGCTGAAGCAGTAGGAAAGGAAAACATTAACAACGACAGGTTTGAACAAGAGTTGATTTTTTACATCGAAAAATTTGATGTAACCGAAGAAAAAACTCGTTTAACTACTCATTGCAATTATTTTATTGAAACTATTAATAATGATAATTCTGAAGGTAGAAAATTGGGTTTTATTACGCAAGAAATGGGAAGGGAAATTAACACGTTGGGTTCAAAAGCAAATAATGTGGATATACAAATGTTGGTGGTACAGATGAAAGACGAGTTGGAAAAAATTAAAGAACAAACACTAAATGTTTTATAAAGAAGTTGGAAGTCTGAAGTTGGAAGACCGAAGACTGTGAACTGAATACTGAAAACTGATATGACTGGTAAATGCATCATACTTTGTGCCCCTTCTGGATCTGGCAAAACTTCAATTACAAAATTTTTGTTAAACAAAGATTTGAATCTTGAATTTTCTATTTCAGCTTGTAATAGAAGTATGCGCCCAAACGAAGTTAATGGTGTTGATTATCATTTTCTTTCAACAGAAGATTTTAAAAAACATATAAACAACAACGATTTTGTAGAATGGGAAGAAGTGTATGACAACATGTTTTATGGTACGCTTAAATCAGAAATCAATAGAATTTGGCAAAGTGGTAAAAACGTAATCTTTGATGTGGATGTTAAAGGAGGATTAAGCCTAACTAACTATTTTGGTACTAATGCGCTTGCTATTTTTGTTCAACCTCCATCAATAAAAGTATTGGAAGAACGACTTCGTAATAGAGGTACGGAAACGGAAGAAACCATTCAACGTAGAATAGCCAAAGCCGACAAAGAACTTGAATTTGCAAAACAATTCAATTGTGTGGTGTATAACGATAATTTAGAAGTAGCTCAGCAAGAAACGTATAGAATTATCAAAGCATTTTTGAATAAATAACTAATGAAATGAAGATTGGTCTATTTTTTGGAACCTTTAACCCCATACATGTTGGGCACCTAATTATTGCCAATTACATGGTTGAATATACCAAATTAGACCAGGTATGGCTGGTAGTTAGCCCTCAAAATCCATTGAAAAAAAAAACAACCTTACTAGAAGATTATCATCGATATGCAATGGTTGATATTGCTGTATTAGATAACGACAAATTAATAGCATCCAATATCGAATTTAAATTACCACAGCCCTCATATACCATAAACACACTAGCTTATATCAAGGAAAAATATCCTAAACATGAATTCTCTTTAATTATGGGGGAAGACAATCTTAGAACATTTCACAAATGGAAAAATTACGAGGAAATTTGTAATAACCATAAAATATACGTTTATCCACGAGCGCTAACAGAACAAGAACAACAAGAAAACACAAATGAAAGAATAGTTGAACAAAACATCCTAAACACAGGTAATATCATTTGCTGTAACGCCCCAGTTATGAAGGTCTCAGCTAGTTTTATCCGCCAATCCATTAAAAACAAAAAAGATACTCGATACTTGCTTACAGAAGGCGTATATAAATACGTTCAAGAAATGAACTTTTATAAAAAATAACTCGCTAGCATTCCCAATAAAATAATGGTAAAATAAAGTTCTGCCAACCATGCTCTTTTTAGTTTGTTAAAATAATTGGCTAAAAACACTGAAAAAGGGATAGACATTAATATATAAAGAGAATTATAATCAACATGATTAAAAATTAACGTCGCCACAAAAAACAACGAAAGAAGACTAATTACAATAAATAATTTTCTATCCTTTATCACATCTCTACCTATCTGCCCAAACAAATAGAAAAACGAAATCATTACAAAAAGCATAAGTATACCAAGAAAATACAAAAAAGACTCATTAATAATTTTAACAGAAAAAAGTTGTGGATAATAAATCCAATCCACATAATTCGAATTAAATAGGGTGTTGGTTAAATATAAATAAGCAATCAAATAAATAAATGGCAACAAAAACCCAAACAGTGAAATAAAGAAATCTCTTAAATTTGGTGACCTAACATAAGAAAGCACAATCCATATTAGCGGAAATAGACATAGCAGAGGCGCATAAATAAGCACACTACACCCCAATAAAAGACCAATATTAAACAATAACGACTTTGCATTATTGAGTGCGTACAATTTGAAAAAAATCCATAAAATTGTTATAATAAAAGTGTTAGCAATTAACACCACATTGATTGAAAATAACGCAGAAACTGAACCATTCAACAAAACATAAAACAACCCAACCAAGTGGGTATTTCCTTTTATTAATTTCTCTTCATTAATAACAAAATTTAAAAAAACTGCTTGAAATCCTACCAGAAAAGAAGTAAATAACACATTTACAAATCTATTTTGTAGTGAAAAATTAACTAATGAATGATGATTCGTAGTAATATCGATGGTATTAAAATAGCCTGGGACAAACATTAAAACCGACAACAGCACAACAAATATGTTTGCTATAATTTGGTTGGTTTTAAAAATTTTTACAATCATTCGGTAATATTAACGAAATAAGTTTTTTAAAATTAAAGAATAGGTATACATTTGCCATCAAAAATAACATTATGAACAATTTTATTTACGGGATAGGCGATTTTTTTTATGCTTTTTTTGGTATGTTAAAAAACCTAGGAAATGTTCCTAACTACATATTTATAGCTGTTGGTTTTTTTGGATTATTTTATTGGTTATATACCCAAAAAAAATTCAACAAAAAAGCTGAAGAACAAGGTGGCTTAAAATAACTATTAAATCAATTCGTTAATTTCTTAAGTATAAGAAATTCTGCCTAAGTTTATTTCATTTTTACTTATTTTAAAAAAAAGACCATAAAAATTTCATTTATTAACAAATTAATTGTTGATAATGTTGTTGGATTAGAAAAATAATCCTAAATTCGCAGCCCCAATTTGAGGGATATTACATTTAATACACTGATTAAAAGGATAATAACGTGGACGCATTAAGTTACAAAACAATCTCTGCAAATAGTGCAACAGTGAATAAAAACTGGGTACTTATAGATGCAGAAAATGAAACATTAGGAAGATTAGCTAGTAAAGTAGCTAACCTAATTAGAGGAAAACATAAAACAAATTTCACACCTCACACTGACTGTGGAGATTTCGTTATTGTGATTAACGCAGATAAGGTTACGCTTACTGGAAACAAATGGGATGACAAAGAATATATTTCTTATACTGGATTTCCAGGAGGTCAAAGAACTACAACACCTACAAAATTAATGGCTAAAAAACCAACATTTATGGTTGAAAAAGCTATTAAAGGTATGCTTCCAAAAAACAAAATAGGTAGTGCTATGTACAGAAACCTATATGTTTATGCTGGAAATGAACACCCACATGAAGCACAAAAACCAAAACAATTAAAATTAACTGAGATTAAATAATGAGCATGGAATTAGTTAACGCAACAGGTAGAAGAAAAACAGCTGTAGCTAGAGTTTATCTTACTAAAGGTAAAGGTGCTATTACTGTAAATAAAAAAGATTATAAACAATTTTTTCCAACTGCAGCTTTACAAGGTAAAGTACAACAAGCATTTGTTGCTACAGAATCTGTAGACTCTTTTGACGTAAAAGTTAATGTGTATGGTGGTGGAATTACTGGTCAAGCAGAAGCAGTTCGACATGCAATTTCAAGAGCATTAGTAAAAGTAAGCGCTGATAACAAACCTTTGTTAAAAGTAACTAGCTTATTAACTAGAGACCCTAGAATGGTTGAACGTAAAAAACCAGGTCAACCTAAAGCTCGTAAAAGATTTCAATTTAGTAAACGTTAATATATTTGGAATAAATCCAAATTTTTTAATAACCTATTGTTTAGTATCTAAATTTTTGAGACTTGGAGCTACTCCAACTACTTAAAGATTGAGTTATTAAAGAATGTAAACAATAAAAAAATGTCAAAAGTAACTTTTCAAGAATTATTAGAAGCAGGTGTGCACTTTGGTCACCTAAAAAGCAAATGGAACCCTAAAATGGCTCCTTACATTTTTATGGAACGAAATGGTATTCATATCATTGACTTACATAAAACTTTGGTAAAACTAGAAGAAGCCTCTTCTGCCTTACAACAAATTGCAAAATCAGGTAAAAAAATAATGTTTGTAGCTACAAAGAAACAAGCTAAGGACATCGTTGCTGAAAAAATAAAAAATCTTAACATGCCTTATGTTACAGAAAGATGGCCAGGTGGTATGTTAACCAACTTTGTTACAATAAGAAAAGCTGTTAGAAAAATGTCTTCTATTGACAAAATGCTAGAAGATGGAACAATGGCTACATTATCAAAAAGAGAACGTTTACAAATTGCTCGTCAACGAGAAAAATTAGAAAAAAACTTAGGTAGCGTCTCCGATTTAACAAGATTACCAGCTGCTATTTTTGTTGTTGATATTATGAAAGAACATATTGCCATTGCAGAAGCAAAAAAATTAGGAATACCAACTTTTGCTATTGTTGATACCAACTCTGACCCAACAAAAGTTGACTTCCCTATTCCAGCAAATGATGACGCATCTAAATCTATTGAAAAAATAATAGACTTAATATGCTTGTCAATATCCGAAGGATTATCTGAACGAAAAATAGAAAAAGAAAAAATTAAAACAGAAAAAGACGACAAAAAAGAACCTTCTAAAAAAGAAGAAACTGTTGAAGAATAATAATTAGTACTTATAAAACAATACATAAACATGTCAAACATTACAGCAGCAGACGTTAACAAACTACGTCAAACTACAGGTGCAGGAATGATGGATTGCAAAAAAGCTTTAGTTGAAGCAAATGGCGATTTTGAAAACGCAATTGACATCCTTAGAAAAAAAGGACAAAAAGTAGCCGCTAACAGAAGCGATAGAGATGCAAAAGAAGGTTTAGTAATTGCAAAAACTACTGCAGACGGTAAAAAAGCAGTTATGGTAGTAGTAAACTGCGAAACTGATTTTGTTGCAAAAAATACAGACTTTAATGCATTTGCTACAAGAATTCTTGATATTGCAATGGAAAAAAATCCAGCAAATATCGACGAATTAAAATCATTAAGTTTTAACGGTAATGGATTAACTATTGCAGATAAGATAACCGAACAAACGGGTGTTATTGGTGAAAAAATTGATGTTTCAGGTTATGAAGTTGTTGAAGCAGCATATGCTGTAGCTTATAATCACCCAGGAAATAAATTAGCTTCTATTGTAGCATTAAATAAAGCAGGTGGCTCAATAGCTGAAGCTGGAAAACAAGTTGCCATGCAAATTGCTGCAATGGATCCAATTGCTATTGACGAAAAACAAGTTTCGGAAGCTGTAATTGCAAGGGAAATGTCGGTAGGTAGAGAACAAGCATTGCAAGAAGGTAAACCAGCTGAAATGATTGAAAAAATTGCACAAGGCAAAGTAAAAAAATACCTTAAAGAAAATACATTACTGAATCAACCATCCATTAAAGATAATAAAAAAACAGTATTGCAAACATTACAAGAAGTTGAAAAAGATTTAACCGTAGTAAACTTTAAACGAATAATGTTAGGATAAAATAAACCAAATGAAAAAAAAGAGAAGTTAACTTCTCTTTTTTTTTGCTTAAACTTTTTTACTATGGCTTTTAAAAGAATATTATTAAAACTTAGCGGAGAATCCCTTATGGGAGAAAAACAATTTGGAATCGATAATAACCGATTAAACATTTACGCTAATGAAATTAAAGAAATTGTTGAACAGGGTGTTGAAGTTGCTATTGTAATTGGTGGAGGTAATATTTTTAGAGGAATTCAAGCTGAAGAAGGTGGAATGGAACGTACACAAGGCGACTACATGGGAATGTTGGCTACCGTAATTAATAGTATGGCGTTACAATCGGCACTTGAAGCAGTTCAAGTAAAAACTCGATTACAAACAGCCATAGAAATGAAAGAAATTGCGGAACCTTTTATTAAAAGAAAAGCAGTACGACATTTAGAAAAAGGTAGAGTCGTAATTTTTGGTGCAGGCACTGGAAATCCATATTTTACAACCGATACTGCAGCAAGTTTAAGAGCCATTGAAGTTGAAGCAGATGTAATATTAAAAGGAACTCGAGTAGATGGTATTTACACCGCTGACCCTGAAAAAAATCCTACAGCTACAAAATACAAAACCATTACTTTTGACGAAGTGTATAGTAAAGGATTAAATGTAATGGATATGACAGCGTTTACTCTGTGTAAAGAAAATCAACTTCCCATTATTGTTTTTGATATGAATACGCCCGGTAACCTTAAAAAAGTGGTGAACCAAGATGCTTCGATAGGGACAATTGTAGAAGGATAATTTTTTACCACATAGGAACATAGCTAATTTAACGAAAAAAGTAAGTCATAGTTTTTACGTCTTGTTACTATGATAGAACCGTCCTTGACGGTCTTTGTAAAACTTTAAATTATTAACCCGTTGTGCATTTAGAAGAATTTTTAATAAAAAAGGTGTCAGTTCGA
>JAVHRO010000057.1:0-3494 GCA_036171675.1 Vicingus sp.
ATATTTTTTCTTTGTTATTCCTCTATTAATTTACCTAATAGAAGGGAAAAATACTCCAAGATATAAAACAAGCTTAAAATTATTACTAATATACTTAGCCTTTTGTGTTACTTGGCTTTTTGTATTCTTCTTCGCTTTTATTTTCTCATTCTTAATTGCATTATTTTCATTCAACTTTTTTATATTCTCAACCATATTATTAGTTGCTACTATAATTTTTTATGCATTAAGTTTATACCTAGGCATAAAGACAATAATAAAAAACTAACCAACAGACTATTAATTACTTTCCACTCTCTTTTTCTGCCTTTTTTTCTTACAAAAAATCAAGTATCAATATTTTTATGACAATATGACTATTATAAAAACAATGGTAGTATTTTTGCCAACCTCAACAAAAATTACAAGCTATGAGTAAAAAGGATAAGGCAGAAGAACAGGAAAAGATTAACGAAGAAATAGTTACTGAAGAAACTACAGATACTATAGAAAAAGTAGAATTAACCGAAGAAGAAAAAGAGCAAATTGAAAGCGACCGTTATTTACGTTTATATTCTGAATTTGAAAACTTTAGAAAAAGAACTCAAAAAGAAAAAATAGAATTTTATAAAACGGCTAGTGAAGATGTTTTAAAAGCGTTGCTTCCAATTATTGATGATTTTGAACGGGCTCAAAAAGCCAATCAAACTCTTGAAGATATCAATGCGGTAAAAGAAGGTTTTGCTTTAATACACGATAAATTTGTAAAAATTATCAATCAAAAGGGCATTGAAGAAATACCTTCAGCAATAGGCGAAAAATTAGATATTGAACGCCACGAAGCAATTACTCAAATTCCAGCTCCAACCGATGATTTAAAAGGGAAAATTATTGATGAAGTTGAAAAAGGATATTTATTAAATGGAAAAGTAATTAGATATACTAAAGTGGTGGTAGGGCAGTAAGAAGCCTCCCCAACCCCTCCGAAGGAGGGGCTAATTCCATTGCGAAAGGACTTAAAACAAAGAATTAGGAGGACATAGTTATTTTTAGAATTATATATTAACCGCTATATTCCATTAAACAAAGGAATGTGCATATGGAACTCCCTCCCTTCGGGAGGGTTGGGGTGGGCTAAACTAAAAAAAAATGAGCAAAAGAGATTATTACGAAATACTAGGAGTAACCAAAAATTCGACGGAAGCTGAAATAAAAAAAGCTTACCGTCAAATGGCTATTAAATATCATCCCGACAAAAATCCTGATGACAAAACTGCTGAAGAAAAATTTAAGGAAGCTGCCGAAGCCTATGAAGTGTTAAGCAACCCAGAGAAAAAACAACGTTACGACCAATTTGGACACGCAGGAATGGGTAGTCAAGGTGGCTTTGGTGGCGGTGGTAGTAGCATGAATATGGACGATATTTTCTCTCAATTTGGAGATATTTTCGGAGGTCATTTCGGAGGAAGTTTCGGTAGTGGAGGATTTGGTGGAAGTTCTAGAGGCGGAAGAAGAGTTAGAAAAGGAACCAACCTTAGAATAAAAGTAAAACTCAGTTTAGAAGATATCGTTAACGGTGTTCAAAAAAAGATTAAAGTTAACAAACTCATCAATGCCGAAGGAGTTACCTTAAAAGCCTGCGGATTGTGCAATGGATCAGGTCAAGTAATGCGAATTGCCAACACTATTTTAGGTCAGATGCAAACATCTTCTCCCTGTCCTACTTGTGGAGGTGACGGTAAAATTATTGATAAAAAACCTGCTAATGCCGACCAAGATGGTTTGATTAGGAAAGAAGAATTAATAACTATTGACATTCCTGCAGGTGTTGAAGATGGCATGCAGCTTTCAGTAACTGGCAAAGGAAATGCTGGTCCAAAAGATGGAATCCCGGGCGATTTAATTGTGTTGGTGGAAGAAATACCTCACGAACGAATTAAACGAGATGGCACTAACTTGCTTTACGACCACTACTTAAGTTTTGTAGATGCTGCATTAGGTTCTTATGCCGAAATACCTACAGTAAGTGGAAAAGTAAAAATTACTATTGAACCAGGAACACAAAGTGGAAAAGTATTGCGTTTAAAAGGAAAAGGTGTTCCTAATATTCACGGTTATGGAACTGGCGATTTTTTAATTTATGTAAACATTTGGACTCCTCAAAAACTATCGAAGGAGGAAAAAGCTATACTTGAAAAACTTAAAGATGCCGAAAACTTTAGACCAAATCCAACAAGCAAAGACAAAGGCTTTTTTGAACGTATGAAAGATTATTTTAACTAAAATCCCACTCTTGTTTTTTTGTCATGCTGAACAATATTTTTCTTTCCGAAGTATGAGGTTTATAAAAACAAAGTGAAGAACCTATTAAAAAAGGAATTACCAATACAAAACAGTTTCTTCACTGCATTTTACAACATCCGTCAGCTGACGGATGGGTAAAATTTTGTTCAGAATGACAAACAATTGTACAACTTGTTGTACATAAAAATAATTTCATTAACTTCACTAAAAAAAATTAAGTTATGGAAATTACCACCTACACCAACTTTCGCCAAAACCTAAAAATGTTTTTGGATGATGTTATTAAAAACCACAATCCTTTATTTGTTACCAGAACCAAAGGCGAAGACATTGTTGTTTTAGCCAAATCTGATTATGAAGCCATACAGGAAACACTCCATTTATTAGGGAGTTCGAAAAATGCGGAACGATTAATGAGTGGAATTGAAAAATACAATAAAGGTGAATTTACTGAAAAAGGTTTAATCGAATGATTATCGTTTGGATTGAAGAAGGTTGGGAAGACTATTTGTATTGGCAACAAGTAGATAAAAAAACGCTAAAAAAAATTAACGAACTCATCAAAGCAATTCAGCGAACACCATTTGAAGGAATTGGCAAACCCGAAGCATTAAAAGAAAACTTGTCGGGTTGGTGGTCGAGAAGAATAAATTTAGAAGACCGCTTGGTGTATAAAGTAGAACACGACCGAATTGTTATTTTACAGTGTAGAAAACATTATTGAAACTATTTCCAAGAACACCAAAAAATGCTGAATTCTAATTCCGAATTAAATTCTTTATTTTAACCTATAAAATCATTATTCCACAATAATATTTGGAATTAACCAAAAGTGTGAATAGTTTTGCACTCAAACGTTCTTTAAATCATTTGCATCAGTAATGATGTTTATCAAGAAAGGTGGAGGGATTAGGCCCTATGAAACCTTGGCAACCAACTAAAAGCTACGCCTTGAGCGTGGTTGGAAAACCGGTGCTAAATCCTATCACGACTTTGGCGTGGAAAGATAAGTAGAAAACAACCTGTTAACCCCTTCTGCTTATTAAAACAAAAGGGGTTTTTTATTTTTATACCAATGTCATTCTGAATGATATTTTGTTTCCTGAGTATTCGGGAACAACAAAATGAAATGAAGAATCTGTTGGAAATGGAGTTTTACTATTAGACTTTATATAAGTTAATTTACTTGTTCTTTTTTTCTTTTTGTTACT
>JAVHRO010000058.1:0-16384 GCA_036171675.1 Vicingus sp.
TGCTCCCCCTCTTGGGCTCGAACCAAGGACCCTCTGATTAACAGTCAGATGCTCTAACCAGCTGAGCTAAGGAGGAATTTCCATTAATTGGGCTGCAATATTAGTTGAAAGTTTTTAAATATACAATATATTTGCAAAAAATTAATTTAATAATTTTTGAAATTATATACTAAATAATTAAACATAGAATGAATAAAAAGTATAACGTATTTGGAATTGGTAATGCCTTAGTTGATATAGTAACCGAAGTTGACGACCAATTCTTAAAAAGCCATAATATAGAAAAAGGGTTAATGACTTTAGTGGATGAAGAGCATCAAACTAGGGTTTTAAATGCTATCAATTTAATTAATAGCAATAAACAATGTGGTGGTTCTGCTGCAAACTCTATCATTGCAGTTAGTCAATTTGGAGGTTCAAGCTATTACTCTTGCAAAGTTGCAAATGATGAATTTGGTTATTTCTATATGAAAGATTTAACTTCGAATGGCGTGGAGACTAATTTGCATATTGAACGGCTTGAGTCGGGAATAACGGGAAAGTGTTTAGTGATGACCACTCACGATGCCTCTAGAACAATGAATACTTTTTTAGGGATAACTTCAAATTATTCAAGAACTGAAATCCACGAAGAAGCGCTTAAAAATTCTCAATATTTATATATCGAGGGGTATTTGGTAACATCTGAAAACGGACTAGATGCAATGAAGTATGCAAAGAAATTAGCTGAAGAAAATGGTGTTAGCACCGCATTAACCTTTTCAGATCCTTCGATGGTTAAATATTTTAAAGAACAAATGAAATCTGTTGTTGGGGCTAGTGTCGATTTATTATTCTGTAATGAAGAAGAAGCTATGCTTTTTACGGGTAAGGATAGTATTCAAGATGCTCGCGAAGAGTTAAAGCATGATGCCAAGCGATTTGTTATTACTCGTGGAAAAAATGGAGCAATGATTTTTGATGGAGATACATTTATTGATATTGAGCCATATAATGTAAAAGCCATAGATACAAATGGAGCTGGAGATTTGTTTGCTGGAGCATTCCTTTATGGTATTACAAATGGACATAGTTTTGCCGACTCTGGGAAATTGGCATCATTAGCGTCGTCTCAAGTAGTTACCCAATTTGGACCTAGGCTTGAATGGCATCAGGCAAAAGACATATTAAATAAATTACAGTATGTTTAATAAATAGAACGTTCATAAAAAAGGGGACTTGAAATTTTTAAGCCCCCTTTTTTTAGGAATAAAATTTTAAAAACTCGTCTATAACTCTATCTATAGGGTGGTTTTTTCGGTGGAATCTATCTCCGAATATCTTTTTTTTGAATTCTGTACTGGTCAACGATTCAATAGAAACAGTAAGCACTGCATCTGGTTTTATTTTACGTCCATTTGGAATAATTTAATCAACAGAAGCAATATGGTTTTTACAACTATACTACTTTTTAGTTTATTACAGAGATGATGGCTTCAATTAATCCATCAATATTATGTGTTTCGGCTGTAGCATCAATTGTAAGAAATCGTTTATCTGCTTCAGCAGAAGTGGATGGTCCAATGGATACTTTTTTTATGCCACCAAGTTTTATTTTATACTTTCTGATTAAATCCATAAAACTATTAACTGTGGAGCCACTGGTAAATGAAACAACGTCGATGGGAGTGTTTAAAATTTCCTCAATTTCAGCTTTTGAATAGGATATTGGAGTGTTATCATATGTGGATATTGTGGTAATTTTTTTAGTTTTTTCTTTTAGGATTTCAATGATGGTGTCATTCGCAATTTTAGATCGTGGAATTAACACACTTTCATTTTCTTTAATGGGAATTTCTTTTGCTAATTTCTGAGCAGTGGCTGCTGAAGGAATAAAATCAACGGTTAAACCTAAAAGTTCTATAGCAGCTTTTGTTTGAGTGCCTACTGTAGCAATTTTTGAAGTAACTTTTTTGGTGCTAATTGATTCAAAAAATGATTTCACCGCAATTCCACTGGTAAAAATTATCCAGTCAAATTGTTTGCTAGCATAAGTATCAATTAATTCTTGTTGATTAATTGATTTTACCTCAATTAACGGAAATACTACTGGAATTGCGCCAAGATGAACCAGTTTTTCAACAAAATCATTTGCTTGCTCAATAGGTCGAGGTACTAATACCTTAATATTATTTAACGGTTGATTCACTTATCTGCTCCTTTTTTTTTGTGTCTATCTCCTTTTTTAATTCAATTGCTAATGTTCTTGCTAGTTCTCTGCGGTCTTCAGTTTTGCCTATAATTGTTTTTCGGGTAAACAAATCACCACTTTCTGAGGCAAACACTCCTTGAATTTTTATTTCATCATGATTAACTTCTGCAAAAGCAGCAATAGGTAGGTTGCAACCGCCTCCGAGAGCAATTAAAACAGTTCTTTCAGCATCAGCAGCAAATTTTGTTGGTTCGTGTCGTAATTTTTTTACCAAATCTAAAACGTGGCCTTCTTTATCAATAATTTCTAATCCTAATATTCCTTGACCAACTGCTGGTAACATAACATCTATTTCCAATATCTCAGTAGCGCAATCTATCATATTTAACCTTCTCAATCCAGCTGCAGCAAGAATTATTGCGTCATATTCCCCAGCATTCATTTTTTGAATTCTACCGTCAACATTTCCTTGAATAAATTTATAATTTAAATCAGGTCGAATTTGCATTAATTGTACGGAACGACGCAAACTACCTGTTCCAATGGTAGATCCAGCAGGTAAATCCATTAATTTTTTTCCCGATTTTGAAATAAATACATCTCTATAATCTTCCCGTTTAGTTATGGGAATAACTCTTAATCCATTTACTTCTTCTGTTGGAATGTCTTTATAACTATGTATAGCAACATCTATCTCTCCTGCAAGCATAGCTCTTTGAAGCGCTGAAGTAAATGCGCCAACTATACTAATATCGCCTTCATCGCCACTAGTTTTAATTATTTTAGTTTCAAATTCATAATCTGGTTGAAGGTTTTTTAATTGTTCAACTACCCAATTGGTTTGGGTTAATGCTAATTTACTTCCTCTTGTTCCAACAATAATTTTTCGTTTAGGTACAAAAATATCTACGTCATTAATATCTAAAATTTGTTTTGCTGTATTTATTGGGTTATCCTGAATATGTATATTTTGAGCAATATTTTTTATACTATCTATTGTTGGACTAGAAATTTTTCGAAGTAACCGATGAGAGAATCGCATTAATAAATCTTTTTGATGGTCTGTTACTTCTCCCATTTTCGGAATTAACCATTTTAGCTCTTCGTCTCTAATTATTTCTAAATTACTCCAATAGGCTTCAATAACAGGTGCTACTCGTCGGTTTTTAAGCCAAATCATAAACCATTCTAATTCTTGACTAACAATTTTACGAGCTAATGGAATTTCATCATAACGTTTTAAAAGGCCATCGTACGTAATTTTTTTGATGTCATCTAAATCGAATAACGAAATATTTTTGTGACTTTTTAAATTGGGATTAAAATTACGTGGTACACCAAAATCAATAAATAGTTTACTTCCACCTGTTTCTAGTGCAAAATTAGCTCTTGGGCATTTGCTTTCAGCCATAGTTTCTTCGTGCAACAGATTTATTTCACCTTGAGTTCCGCCAATAATGATGTTTGCTTCAGAAAGTGCTTCATGCATGTTTTGCATTTCTACTGCCACACCATTCCATTCTGTAGCCATTTCTTGAGCTCGTACAAAGTCATGACTAGCAATATATAATTTTTTTATTGACGTTCTATCTAATATGGTGGTGACTAAATTGGCCATATTTCCAGTTCCAATAACTAAAAAAGTTGACTCAGCCATGTTAAATCCATGGTTTTCAATCAATTCAAATCCTACAGTTGCAAGCGACGCTGAAAATTTACCAATATTGGTTTCTATTCGCACTCTTTTTCCTGTATGTACCGCTTGACGAATTAATTCATCCAAAACAGGACCTATAGATTGCTCTTCTCTCGCAATTTCTAAAGCATCTTTAATTTGACCACTTATTTGATGTTCTCCAACTGCCTGAGACTCAAGTCCTGAAGCGGTAGAAAACAAGTTGATTACCGCAATTTCACTATCAGGAAGAATGGATAAGTATTGACGGTAGTTTCCATAAGTATTGAAAAAATCAACGAGTTCGTTGCTGCTTTTTCCATAGGCATACATTGAAAGTCGATTACAAGTAGATATTATAAATACTTCTTTGTAGTAGTTTTTTAAATGTTGAATAGCGGCACGAGTTTGTTCTTTATTTAATGCCATTCTTTCTCGTACCGAAATAGGTGCAAACCTATGACTCAATTCAACCCCAACAATTTTATCCATAAAAAATTAAAAAATAAGTAACAAAGTTAAGAAATATTCATTGCGTATTGTACGATAAATTTCAAACTGACTTATAAAATTGAAATTAACAGTAATTTAACAAATCAAGTAAAAATGACAATTATTAGAAGATTTTTTGGCAAAAACTTTTCTGATTCGTGTGTTTAATTTTTTAAATAGTTGATATTTAGGTAATTAAAATTATCATAGAAATGTTGTAACTATAAAAACTTGATATACATTTGCGTACCTAAAATTTAATTAATAACTATGAAAAAAATGTTTATTTTACCAGTTGCATTAATTGCAATGATGGTAGTGGCTTGTGGACCAAGTCAAGAAGAAATTGCTGCTAAAGAACAAGCTGTTGCTGATTCAATTGCTGCTGCTGATGCTCAAGCTGCTGCTGATGCTCAAGCTGCTGCTGATGCTGAAGCTGCTGCTGCTGCTGCTGCTGTTGATACTACAGCTGCTGCTACTGAAGCTCCAGCTACAAAATAATTTTTGCTTAAAGCAAAAATTATTAAAAAAAGGGAATCTCTTAGAGTTTCCCTTTTTTTTGTTTTTTTATAAGTAAGTTCTTATAAAGAATAGCTCGTATCAAAACGGGATAACTTTTTCTAATGCGTTAATATTAATAATTTTTATTTTTTTATTGTTGATTTGAATGATGTTCTCATCTCTAAAATTAGCTAACAATTTGGTGACTTGGTTTGAATTTAGTCCTGCAAGTTCTGCCATGTCCTGACGACTTATATTTTCTATATCAATAATTTCAGATTGTTCGTTTAAACCAAACTTATCAATTAATGTGATGAGCATTTTGGCGACTTTTTCTCTAACACTGAAGTTGGCCATATCTCTTAAACGAGACTCTTTATAATTAAGTTCGTCTGCAAGAAACAACATAATGTCAAGAGCCATCTTTGGGGTTTCTTCCAGAATTTTGTAAAAAAACTGTTTGCTAATGAAGCAAGTATTCGATGCTGTAATAGCTTCTGCAGAAACTGGATACGCTTTACTAGTAGCGAAACTTCTATGGCCTAAAAAATCTCCATTTTTAGCAATATTTATCATTTGATTTTTATTCGCTCCACCAGTTTTAAATAATTTTATTTTGCCACTTAATACAAAATAGATACCATCAGTGGTATTTCCTTCGTGAAAAATAAATTGTTTTTTAGTGTATCGATTAACAATTTTATTCGAATCCATCTCTCTTAATATAGGCTCGGAGCAATGTTTTTTAATAAAACAATTTTCGTTTGGGCAATCTAAGCAAGATGCATTATTTTTTATCATCAATAGGTTTGTATATTTCTTATAAATGCGTTTCCTTCTTCAATTTTTGCAATTAAATCGGAAATTTTTTTATTCAAAAATAAGAAATACAATCCATCTCTGTAAACTTTAAAATCAATATGCAATGGACAAGGGTGTGTTTCAGTGCATTTCTTCATTCCTAATCCGCAATTGGTAAAAAATCCTAAACCATCAATTACTTCAACTATTGATAGTAATGTAGTTTCTTTAGATTTGTCGCTTAAATAAAATCCACCATGAGGACCTTTAACAGATTGTACAATTTTATGCTTTACGAGTTGTTGTAATATTTTGCTCAAAAAATGTACAGGCAATTCAAGTTCTTCGGCAATTTCTTTAATACCTAATTTGTGCTCAATTGTACTATGTTGACCAATATATACAATTGAACGTAATGCATAAACGCATGATTTTGATAGCATCGCTAATGTTGATTACAATTTGAAACGTTAATTTGACTGAATATTTTCTTTATAAAATTAATGTAACTCCTGTTCAAATTTAATTGCTTTTGGAAACAAAATGTTATTTTCTAAATGTATATGTTGAAATAAATCATTTTGAAACTCTTCTAACCCTGCGTATAAAGCTCTAAATGTGTTACATGCATCGTTAGGTGGATTAAAATTATTGCTTAATTCACCTATTCGTTTTATAAGGTCTCCAACATGGGTGTGTTCCGTTTCCATCATATGGATTGGGTCTTTAATTTTTCTAGATGATGAAATAAAGCCAGTTATTCTATCATTTTTTTCTTTAGCAATTTCTTTAATGATAGGAAATACTAGTTGCTCTTCTTTTTGCATATGACTATCCAATTCTAGGCAAATTTGCTGAAATAAATTTTTTATTTCAATGATTTCACTGTAATGGTGTCCATGAACAGCTGCAACTTTTTCAGCATATTCTGCAATAATTGGCATGGCTCCTATTACATATTTATGATGGGTGTTTACGATATAATCCGTTAAAAAGTCAATTTCCCATGAATTGTAATCATGAGTTATGGATCTTGTTTTTCCTACGTTTAATATTTCTTCTTTTAAACGTGAGTAATCAATGCCTTTTTTTGAACAAATTTCTTGAACTGATACATGACCTCCACAACAAAAATCAATTCCATTTCGTTTAAATACATCGGCTGTCTTAATGTTTGTAGTTACTATTTCAGCTACTGTTTTATTATCTATACTTTCCATAAATTGGTTCTATTAACTTTACAAAAATAACCATTAAATTAATAAAAAAATTAAAAGACCTAAATATCTTTTAATAATTATTAAACATATTTAATTAAATGTTTTATTGACAATCATAATTAATTGTTAATAACGAGCTACAATAAATTTTTCCCTTAACAAAAAATAGAAATGAAGAATCATTTGTTAATAAATATTGTCAAATGGAGTCCTAAGTCCCACCAATTATGAATTAACTTTCTGTTGAAAAATATAGCTTATATTTTTATTGAAAATAGAGCATTCTCTTTATAACTTGCACAAGTGTTTTACAATAAAAATGTAAAAAATTAAAAACCTAGTAAAACCCTGTTAAACAAATGAAAGAAGCAATGAACGAAATTAGTGAAGCCACAAAAAAAGTTGACGAGTTAGTAATAAAGGTCGACAAAAACGAAAAAAACAAGATGAAAACCTATTCATTTGAAGAAGCATTAAAAGAAGCAACAATTTATTTTAAGGGTGATGAATTGGCAGCTAACGTATGGATTAATAAATATGCATTAAAAGATTCGGCAGGAAATATCTATGAAAAAGATCCTGATCAAATGCATTGGAGAATTGCAAAAGAAATTGCACGAGTTGAGGCGAAATATCCAAATTCATATTCAGTAAATGAAATTTATGAGGTATTAAAAGATTTTACCTATATTATTCCACAAGGTGGGCCAATGACTGGTATTGGAAATGATTTTCAAATTGCATCATTATCAAATTGTTTCGTTATTGGTAACGATGGCGAATCTGATTCCTATGGAGGAGTAATGAAAATTGATGAAGAACAAGTTCAATTAATGAAAAGAAGAGGAGGCGTTGGTCACGATTTATCACACATACGTCCCAAAGGAAGTCCTGTAATGAACAGTGCACTTACATCGACTGGTATAGTGCCTTTTATGGAAAGATATTCTAATTCGACCAGAGAAGTTGCTCAAGATGGAAGAAGAGGAGCTTTAATGTTGTCGGTTTCTATAAAACATCCAGATGCAGAACAATTTATTGATGCAAAAATGGATGGAACGAAAGTAACGGGAGCCAATGTATCGGTTAGAATTGATCACGATTTTATGAAAGCCGTAAAATCAGGCAGCACTTATACTCAACAATATCCTATCAACTCAACAAATCCAGTTTATACCAAAGAAATTGATGCGAAGAAACTTTGGAACAAAATAATACATAATGCATGGAAATCTGCTGAACCAGGTATTTTGTTTTGGGATACTATTATTAATGAATCTATTCCTGATTGTTATGCAGATTTAGGATTTAAAACAGTATCAACCAATCCATGTGGTGAAATTCCATTATGCCCATACGATAGCTGTAGATTAATTGCGGTTAACTTATATAGTTATGTTGAAAATGCTTTTACACCAGCAGCTAAGTTTAATTACGAAAAATTCAATAAGCATGTTGTTATGGCTCAACGTATCATGGATGATATTGTGGATTTAGAACTAGAAAAAGTAAACAGAATTATTGATAAAATTGAGGCCGATCCAGAAAATATTGAAATCAAGAGAACGGAATTAAACCTTTGGAAAAAAATCAAAACTAAATCAATTCAAGGAAGACGAACAGGTGTTGGTATAACAGCTGAAGGAGATATGTTAGCGGCATTAGGATTTAAATATGGCACTCCTGAAGCCACAGATTTTTGTGAAGATGTACATAAAAAACTAGCTTTAGCAGCTTACCGCTCATCGGTTGATATGGCTAAAGATAGAGGTTCTTTTCCTGTTTTTGATGCAATTCGAGAAGAAAAAAATCCTATGATTAACCGTTTGAGAGCAGAAGATGAACAATTGTATGCTGATATGGTTAAGTATGGCAGAAGAAATATTGCCTTATTAACTATTGCTCCAACAGGAACTACTAGTTTGATGAGTCAAACATCTTCAGGTATAGAACCCGTATTTATGGTGTCTTACAAAAGAAGAAGAAAGGTTAATCCAAACGATAAACAAGTTAAAGTTGATTTTGTTGATGAAGTGGGTGATTCATGGGAAGAATATCATGTTTTCCACCACAAATTTATGACTTGGTTAACGGCAAATGGATACCATGCCAACGAAGTTTCTAAAATGGAAGAAACGGAATTAAATCAAATTATTGCAAAATCACCATACCACGGTGCTACTGCAAATGATGTAAATTGGGTTGAAAAAGTTCGTTTACAGGGCGCGGTTCAGAAATGGGTTGACCACTCCATAAGTGTTACCGTTAATGTTCCAAACGAAGTTCCTGAAGAGATGATTAGCCAAATTTATCTTACAGGATGGGAAAGTGGTTGTAAGGGTATAACTGTATATCGAGATGGTTCTAGAAGTGGGGTGTTAATTGCAAATGATTCAAAAGAAAAAAAAGAAACCATAAATAAATTTGCTGAAACAACTGCTCCAAAAAGACCAGATAAATTAGAAGCCGAGATTATCCAATTTAATAATGAAAGTGAAAAATGGATTGCTGTAATAGGTTTATTGGATGGTCGACCATATGAAATATTCACTGGGGCCGCAAAAGAATCGTTCTCGATATTATCACATGTTCAGAAAGGTTGGGTTATTAAGAGTAAAAGTGATGATGGAAAAACTCGTTACGATTTCCAATATGAAGATAGTTATGGCTATAAAACTACTATTGAGGGATTGTCAAGAACCTTTAATCAAGAATATTGGAATTATGCCAAGTTAATTTCGGGAGTATTGCGTCATGGTATGCCAATAAGTTTTGCAGTTGATATGGTTGATAATTTACATCTAAATGATGAAACGTTAAATACATGGAAAAAAGGGGTTGTTAGATCATTAAAAAGATTTATTCCTGATGGCACTAAACCTTCTGAAAATATTTGTCCAAGCTGTAATGAGCCTTCATTAGTATATGAAGAAGGTTGTTTGAACTGCAAAAGTTGCGGTCATTCAAAATGTGGTTAAATTTTTAAATGTACCAAAAGTGCAAAGTGTAAAGGTTTTTCTTTACACTTTTTTGTTTTATAAAGAAGCTAAAGGTAAAGTTGTTGTTGCTGGAGATATCATTGGAGAAGGACCATTAATTTCACCTTTAAAGAATATAGCACCATTTTTTGAGGAAATACTTAAATTATATTGGTGAGACTGATCTTGAGCAGTTACTGTATGATTTATTTTGCCAACAATATGATTGTTGTAGTAAACAATAAGTTGCTCTTGTCCAAGTGCTGGAGGAATGTTGTTAATTTCTTTTCCATTTAGGTAAATCAACAATTTTTTTATTTCCTTGTTTTTTTCAATACCTACCCATAATACTTTAAGATTAGTAGTATTTATATCCGGATTTACATTCATGAAAAAAGAATTTCCATACACATAATGTTGAAGCTTAGTAATAAAGTTATTTCCTTTGTTTAAGCTTGGATGAAGCAAAACAATAGCTGAAATTCCAGAATAAATTAATATGTGTTTAACAAAGTTCATTTTATTTCTCCAAGTACAATATTAACACGAATTAATGACCTAAATGGTTGGAATTCACTAATCTTTTTTTAAAAAGATATATTTTATCCCAATATTAAACTCTACTGCAAATGTTCTAGCCGACTTATAATTATTGTTAAAGTTCGCAATATTAATCAATCCTTGTTGGTATCTAACTCCAGGGGTTATAACGATGTCTTTTGTGATGTAACGGTCTTGTTCAATGCCTAGTATTATTCCTATATCGGTTGAATTAAATTCGGTTTTTACATCTTGGTTATTTCTACTGGCATTTGATAAAAATCCTCCATATACACCTCCAATTAAGTTGGTTGAATATTTTTTGTTATCAAAAGTAGATTGATTATTCATTTTTTTTGCCAATAAACTTATGGTGGTATAATTTAGCGATAATTTATTCGAAAGATTGGCTTCACTTGTTCTTTTGGCTCCAGAAGTAGAAATAAAATTAATGTTACTTTCAAGGTTAAATTTATCAGAAAAGATATATCCAACAGTAGTTCCAATGCTATATCCAAAAGCTAATTGCTGTTGTTCTTTTATGTTGTCAACACCCGATATAGGTTTTAATTTGGTTATCAACGCTTGATTTTTAAATCCTGTATTTAATCCAACGTAGAATCGTCGAGCATATATTCCAAATGCAAAATAAGATGAGAATCGTTTATCATTAAAGATAATTTTGTTTTTTTCTTTTTTTACCAAAAAATCTTTAAACTCTAGTGCTTTAGTGTTAAAATTAATCTCTTGTTGTTCAAGAATAGAATAATTATGTGCTTCGAAAGTTGAGGTTAAAATGGGTGCTTCCTTATAAGAATAGTTATCCCATTTTAATGAAGAATAATTTTTTACTTTTTTTTCTAGAATTAGGTTTATAGTGTTATTATTAGAAATATGAGTGTCTCTATTTATTTTTTTATGTGAAATAGTTTTATCAAATAAAGCATCCGATTTATTGGAGTTTGTTTTGTTTTCTATCATTTTACCAGAAGCAGAAATTTGTTCGGGTTGTATTGAAGGAGTTATTTTCTTCTGAGTTGATTGGTTATTATACAAAGTAAGTTTATAGTTTTTAACACTATCGGAATACGAAACGTAAGTTAAATAACTACCAAAAAGAAATATAAACAAAGCAGAAATTCTTAGCGAAAAATTTCTCCACCAAATAAGTCTATCATAGCTATTTAAAGAAGAATAAACTCTTGTCCAAACATTTTGAATGTCAAGTTTTGTAGATAATTTATTCCAAACTTGTTGGTCGGGAGTTGCTTCAAAATTTGTGATTTCATTTTTGTACCAAACTTCAATATGATCATCTGGTATTAGATTTGAAATTTCCGATTTGTTTAATTGATCAGCAATATTTTTCCAACCATTTTGATCAGGGTGAACTTGAAAGTTTTTAAGTTCATTTTTATACCAATCTTCTATGTTGATGTTGTTTTTCATCGTACATAGTATTTAATAACCAACTCTTTCAATAAACTTTTTGCCTTTGAAAGTTGAGATTTAGAAGTTCCATCGCTAATGTTTAACATCTCAGCAATTTCATGATGTTTATAACCTTCTATAACATACAAATTGAATATGGTTCGAGCTCCTGGAGGAATCATATTTATTAAAAGTGATAAATCTGCTGTTTTAAATTCATCAGAAACATTATCAAACGAACCGCCTAAATATTCATCTTCTTGAAAGTCGACATTTGTAATTCTATTGGTTTTTCTAAAATGGTCTATGGCCGTATTAACTATGATTCGTCTAATCCACGAAAACAAATTCCATTCAGCATTAAATTGGTCAAATTTTTTAAACACTTTAAAAAATCCATCATGCAAAATATCTTGAGCCAATTCCCTGTCGCTAGTGTAGGTTAAGCATACCCCAAACATTTTCGAAGCATATAAATTATATAATGCCTCTTGATGTTTACGACTGTTGTTGTAACAACCTTCTATGATTTCTGAAAGCTCCAAATTCAATATATAAATTAAGCGGTTATCAATATAACGGTTAGATGGTGTAAATGGTTGTTTAATGTTAATATCATTTTAAAAAAAAATGGGTATTCAACACGATAATTTTTTGTTCTTTCTAACTTTGCAATTCCTAAAATTACCAAAAATAAAATGATTGTATTTTTCAAAAACAATGCTAATAAAATTATTGCAGTTCAGTTTACTGGAAAGTTGAATGAAAACGACTTGCCTAAATTAAATTGGTTGTTAGCTTCAACAAAACTTAACGACGATAATTTGAATGGATTTTTTATAGGACCTCGTAAAGAAATGGTTTCACCATGGAGTACTAATGCTGTTGAAATTACTCAAAATATGGGTATTAACACTATTAAACGAATTGAAGAATATAAGGTAGTTGAAGGCAAAAATGCAGCTTACGACCCAATGTTAGAAATTCTTTATACCAAGCTAGATCAAGAATTATTTACTATAGAAAAAAAACCGGATGAAGTACTATTTATTGACGATATTCAAACATATAATGTCAAGGAAGGATTAGCTTTAAGCGATGATGAAGTGGCATACTTAAACAACGTAGTGAAAAGAATTGGACGCAAATTAACAGATAGTGAGGTGTTTGGGTTTTCACAAGTAAATTCAGAGCATTGTAGACATAAAATTTTTAATGGTACTTTTGTTATTGATGGAAAGGAGAAACCCTCTACCTTATTTAATTTAATACGAAAGACATCCGATCAAAACCCTAATGGCATAGTCTCTGCCTACAAAGACAATGTTAGTTTTGTAAAAGGACCAAAGGCATTACAATTTGCCCCATCTACACAAAATAAAGCGGATTTTTTTGAGATAAATGAAATAGAAACAGTTTTATCACTCAAAGCCGAAACACATAATTTCCCTACAACTGTAGAACCTTTTAATGGAGCCGCTACTGGCTCTGGTGGTGAAATTAGAGATAGAATGGCTGGAGGTCAAGGTAGCGTTCCTATGGCTGGATCGGCGGTGTACATGACTGCGTACTCTCGATTAGAAAAAAACAGGATTTGGGAAAAAGCTATGGAAGAGCGACCATGGTTGTATCAAACTCCTTTAGAAATTTTAATAAAAGCATCAAATGGCGCTTCTGATTTCGGAAATAAATTCGGTCAACCCTTAATCAATGGTTCAGTATTAACATTTGAACATAACGAACTGGGTCGAAAACTTGGCTATGATAAAGTGATTATGCAGGCAGGTGGAATTGGTTATGGTAAATTTTCTGATGCTCAGAAGCATATGCCTAAAAAAGGGGATAAAATAGTTGTTCTTGGTGGAGATAATTACAGAATTGGGATGGGCGGAAGTGCTGTTTCGTCGGTTGCTACTGGCGAATACAGTAATTCGATAGAGTTAAATGCAATACAACGTTCAAATCCAGAAATGCAAAAAAGGACCATGAATGTTATTCGAGCTTTTTCTGAATCTACAAATAATCCCATTATTTCAATACACGACCATGGCGCTGGTGGTCATTTAAACTGTTTATCAGAATTGGTTGAGGCAACGGGTGGTGTAATTAATTTAAGAAAATTACCGATTGGCGACCCTACTTTATCAGCAAAAGAAATTGTTGGCAATGAGTCGCAAGAGCGAATGGGTTTGGTTGTTGAAGAAAAGGACCTCGAATTAATGTACGAAATTGCTCAAAGAGAGAGAACGCCGATGTATGTGGTTGGTGAAATAACAGGTAACCATCGATTTACTTTTGAAGATATAGAAACTGGACAAAATCCTATCGACTTGAAAATTGAGGATATGTTTGGTAAACCTCCAAAAACTGTAATTACTGATGTGAGCAATCCGATAAAATACATGGAAGTTGAGTATGTTTCGAATAAAATAGGCGAATATTTACATCAGGTGTTACAGCTAGAGTCTGTTGCTTGTAAAGATTGGTTAACCAATAAAGTTGACCGTTCGGTAACTGGTAAAGTAGCTAAACAACAAACCATAGGAGAAATTCAACTTCCCTTAAATAATTTAGGAGCAGTTGCATTAGACTTTACTGGAACATCTGGAATAGCTACGGCATTGGGCCATGCACCAATTGCATCTTTAATTAGTCCAACAAATGGAAGTAAATTGGCTGTTTCTGAGGCATTGACAAATCTTATTTGGGCACCATTACCTGATGGTATTAAATCTGTTTCGCTTAGTGCAAACTGGATGTGGCCTTGTAAAAATAAAGGTGAGGATGCTCGGCTTTATGAAGCTGTTGAATCGGTAAGCACTTTTGCATGCGATTTGGGATTAAACATTCCAACTGGAAAGGATTCGCTATCGATGGTTCAAAAATACAAAGACGATAAAGTTTATGCCCCAGGAACGGTTATAATTACTGCCTCTGCTGAAGTTACAGATGTGAAAAAAATTATTGAACCGCTATTAGTGGTTAATGAAGATACTTCGTTAATTTATATTGATTTTTCAGAAGATACATTCCAATTAGGTGGATCTGCATTTGCCCAAATAGTGAATAGAATAGGAACAATTGCTCCAACTATTAATAATCACCGCTATTTTGCTCGGGCTTTTGATGCTGTGCAACTTTTAATTAAGGAAGGAAAAATACTTTCAGGACATGATATTTCATCGGGGGGGTTAATTACTTCCATGTTGGAAATGAATTTTGGTAACACAAAAGGTGGATTAAATATCAATTTGGATTCGTTTGATGAAGCCGATTTTATTAAAATTCTATTTAACGAAAATCCTGCAATATTAGTACAAGTAAATGATAGTGATAAGATCGTTTCTGAGTTAGGTAAAAAAGGAGTCCATGCTCATATCATAGGTAAACCCATATTAAAAAGAGAAATTAATATTAAACACAAAGGGGCAAAATTAAGTTTTGATATCGAAGAATTGCGTGATGTTTGGTATAAAACATCTTATTTGTTAGACAAAAATCAATCAACTGAAAAGTATGCTACCGAGCGTTTTAATAATTATAAAGTCTATAAGATAAACTATAATTTCCCTAAACAATTTAAAGGTAGCTTGTCAGACTTTGGAGTGGAGCATGGAAGAAAACATAAAACAGGAGCAAAAGCCGCGATAATTAGGGAAAAAGGGGTGAATGGTGATAGAGAAATGGCTTATTCTTTATTCCTAGCAGGTTTTGATGTTAAGGATGTTCACATGACGGATTTAATTTCCGGTCGTGAAGATTTATCAGATGTAAATATGATTGTTTTTGTTGGTGGTTTTTCTAATTCGGATGTATTAGGCTCTGCAAAAGGATGGGCTGGGGCATTTTTATTTAATCTAAAAGCAAAACAAGCCTTAGATAATTTTTATGCTAGAAAAGATACATTAAGTTTGGGAGTTTGTAATGGCTGTCAATTAATGATGGAATTAGGTTTAGTAAAATCTAAAGCACAAACTCAACCTATGCATCACAATGTTTCAGGTAAATTTGAGTCGACCTTTTTAGGCGTAACTATCCAACAAAACAATTCTATTTTATTGTCATCTTTAGCAGGAAGTAGCCTTGGAATATGGGTTGCACACGGCGAAGGAAAATTTGTATTCGATGGAAATGAAAATGATTATAACATTGCTTTAAAATACAATTACGACAATTATCCTGGTAACCCAAACGGCTCTCAATTTAATACTGCTGGAATCGTTTCTGATTGTGGTCGCCACTTGGCTATGATGCCTCATATAGAGCGTATTATTTTTCCATGGCAAGCACCTTTTTATCCTTCCGACAAAAAACATGATGAAATTACTCCATGGTTTGAAGCATTTATTAATGCAAGAAAGTGGGTTGAGGCGATAAAATAACTTAAAAAAAGGATTGTCTTAAATGGACAACCTTTTTTTGTCAATATTTATAAATGATTAATCCTTCTTTCTAATCATTAAGTAATTTATGATGTTTAATATTGAGAAAAGCATATAATTTTAGGCTTAATGGACAAAATTAATGGTAAATTCTTCTAAAGAGCATATTACTA
>JAVHRO010000059.1:0-16370 GCA_036171675.1 Vicingus sp.
TACTTATTAATATCTTTATGCTCATAACATCTTAACTTATATAAAGTCTATTTTAATGGAATTTATTTTTTTATTAAGCACCCCATTGAGGTATGAAATTTTTTTTAAAGTTACGTCATACGAAACGGATTGATAAATATTTAAAGTTGTAAGAATACCTGCACTTCCTCAGGAAATGCTGCGATGTATTGGTTAATTTCACTCATGTTCAACTAGTTGATTTAAATTTAAATGATGGAGTAATTTTAAATAATAAATTTTTCGCCCGTTAATTTTTCTGAAACTTCCCATAATTTTTTTGCAACTTCTTTGTTGTATGAATGTGGTTTAGAAACAACCTTACCTGGAACACCTTTCATACCTTTATAACCTGTTGGGCCAAAATATTTACCACCTTTAACATCATCGCCTAAAGCGGCATAAAGCATAGGTAAAACTGCTTTTTTTGGAGTGTGGGTAAAAAGTGGTAAGAATGGTGTTGCTATCAGTTGAGCAAATTTTGGGAAATTGTAAAACAAATTGGTTTTAGAAATCCCAGGATGGGCTGATATAGCAATAACATCACTTCCTGCCTTTTCCAATCTACGTTGCAATTCATAGGCAAACATTAAACAAGCTAATTTACTTTGTCCATAGGCACCCATTTTAGAATAGCTTTGTTCCGAATTTAGATTGTCGAAATTTATGCAGCCTTTTTCATGAGCGATACTACTTGTAGTTATTATTCTAGCACCTTTGGTTTTGTTTAATAGGGGCATTAACAAATTAGTGAGTAAAAAATGACTGAAATAATTTACTCCCATTTGACTTTCAAAACCATCTTTAGTTTTTGTAAAAGGAGGAATCATAATTCCTGCATTTTCAATCAACAAATTCAACTGATGGTATTTTAGACTAAAAGAATTGGCAAAACTTCGAACAGATGATAGGCTAGTAAGGTCTAACTCCATAATTTCTAAATCGGCAGTAGAAATGATTTTTAAAATTTCTAATTTAGTATGCGCTGCCTTTTTTATATTTCTGCAAGCCATAATAATTTTTATTTCTTTTTTAGCCAAACCTATGGTGATTTCTTTACCTAGTCCTGTATTGGCACCAGTTACTATGGCTATTTTACCTTTTTGAGATTTGATCTGATCTAAATTAAAACTCATGTTGTTTTTTCTTGATTATTAGGTTTATTCAAAATTACTTAAAAAACGTGTCTACTTTAAAATTCCTTTCTCCACCAAATACTGAGCTGCTTGTAAATTACTAAATGCATACGTTTTCATGCTGTCGGCAATTGCAGGGTAGGTTTTACTATAATCATTTACAGTAGTCTCGTTGTATTTATAAAGTGAGCTGTTCGAATTTTTTCGGTAGATAAATAAATACTCATGATTAATTATGCCCAATTTATCGTCATTACAAAAGTAAGTGTAAGGGCGGTGGTGGATAAATAAATCAACACCAAAAGTACTATTGGTATAGGGTAAATTTATCAACTTCATAATGGTTGGAAACACATCAATTTGGCCACCAAAATTGGTATACGCAGTTGGATTTTTTATCAAATTTGGTGCATAAATAATAAATGGAATATGGTTGTAGCTTAGGGGTAAATCATATTTTGCATCCATAAAAGCACCGTGGTCGGCTACAAAGACAAAAAGGGTATTGTTAAACCAAGGTTGTTTTTTAGCGTTTTTTACAAATTGTTTTATCGACCAATCTGCATATTCCACCACTTGTTTTTTTACATCGTTAGCTTTAGGCGTAAAATATTCAGGTATAACGTATGGACCATGGTCGCTGGCAGTCATCATTACTGATAAAAATGGTTTTCCTTTTTTAGCCAATTCATTTAATTTAGGAATGGCAAAGTCAAACATAAAATCGTCAGGAACGCCTAAAGTACTTTCTACCTTGCTGCTTGGATAATCTTGTTGCGAAATAATTTCTTCGTAATCGTTGCCTCTTAAAAATCCGCCAACATTGTCAAACTGGTCGTCGTGTGTAGTAAAATAAACGGTAGAGTAGCCATGTTGTTTAAGCACTGAACCAATGCCATTAAATTTCGGTATTTCAACAGTTTTCATGGGGTGTTTGGTAAACAATGCTGGATAGGAGAATAATGTGCTAAAAATTCCGTTAAAGGTATGTGTTCCTGCACTGTAAATATGGTCGAAACTATAGCCGTTATTTGCCATACTATCCAAAAAAGGAGTAAGGTTATCGGGGTTTCCAAATCGACCCATTTTTGCAGCACTCATACTTTCCATAATTACCAATACCACATTTGGTGGTGTAGAATTTATGCTATCGGAATTTATGTTTTGAGCAATTGGAGAGTTGATGTTACCACTTCTCCCTAAATAATACTGAACATTTTTCAAAGCAAGTACTGGGTCGATAAAATTAAAATGTTCTGCTTTGTCCTTATTGGCGTCTAAATAACTTCGTAAAAAAGTAAAAACTGGGTTTAACCCTAATTGGTTTGGAAAAGCATAATTGCTAAAATAAGCAGTCCCAACTCTAATGGGTGATTTGGTTTCTAATCGACCTCTAATTCCAAAAAATATTAAAGCGATAGTGAATAACGAAAAAACGATGGTTGTAATTCTAGTTTTAGTGGTGAAATGTGTTTTCACAAAAGGGTCAACTTTAGCAAATACAAGGCGATTCATTAATTTAGCAAAAATGTAAATCGAAATAACTGTAGGAATAATAACCCACCAAAATTCCACTTCTTGAAAAATCATTTTAAACATAAATAGAGGCGAATCTGCCCACCGCAAACTTGCTATGGAAAATCTGGAGAAAAAATGTTGAAAATAGGTTAAATCAATACCACAAATTAAAAAAGAAATAGAAAATAAAAGTATCAAATAAATTTTAATGCCAAAGTAAATTATTCGGTTTTGAAGGTTTAATTGATAAAATAACAATAGTAAAAACGAAGGTAATAACATGATGTAGCTACTGATAACCAAATCGAATCGAAAACCCATGAAAAACGATTGTAAAAATATGCTTGGCCTTTCGATTACAGGTACCGAATAGAAATAGTCAAACTCCAGAAAAAATAATATTAACCTGAACACGAAGAACATATTAAGGCTTAAAAAGTAAACTTTAAGGATTATCCTAAATGGAGACAGATTATGGTTTTTAAGTATGCTGAAAATCAACTTAATTGAAATTACTAATATTGAGCAAAGATAAAAATTGATTCCACTAAATGTACAATATTTAAAAAACTTCAACTTAAAATTAAGTTAAATTCTATAAAACTCTTACTTTTGATGTTTATGGAATTTTCAGCACAACAAATAGCCAATATACTTGGAGGAGTCGTTGAAGGAGATGCGACCGTTAAAGTAAATAAATTGGCAAAAATCGAAGAAGGAGAGGCTCATTCTATTTCTTTTTTAGCAAATGCTAAATACCAAGAATTTTTATATGTTACTGATGCTTCAGTTGTAATCATTAATCGAGATTTTCAACTCGAAAAACCGTTAAAACAAACGTGTACGTTAATTCGAGTTGAAAATGCTTATGAGTGTTTTGCTAAAATTTTAGAAGCGTATAATCAAGTAAAGGACAATAAATTTGGTATCGAAACACCTTCATTCATTGCGCCAACTGCCAAAATAGGTGAACATATTTACATTGGAGCATTTTCCTATATCAGTGAAAACGCGGTGATTGGAAATAATGTTAAACTATATCCCAACTGTTTTATTGGTGAAAATGTAATTATTGGTCATAATACTGTTGTTTTTGCAGGGGTTAAAATTTTGCATGAATGTAAAATTGGAAATAATTGTACATTTCATCCAGGTGTAGTTATTGGAGGAGATGGGTTTGGATTTGCTCCAAATAGTGAAAACAACTACAATAAAATACCGCAAATTGGAAATGTAATTATCGAAGATTATGTGGAAATAGGTGCTAATACTTGTGTGGATAGAGCAACCATGGGTTCTACTATTATAAAAAAAGGAGTTAAACTCGACAATTTAATACAAATTGGTCACAATTCGGTGGTTGGAGAAAATACCGTAATAGTTTCTCAAACAGGAATAGCAGGTTCTACAAAAATTGGAAAAAACTGTATGATTGGTGGTCAGGTTGGAATTGTTGGGCATATATATATTGCCGATGGAGTAAAAATTGCTGCTCAATCGGGTGTTGCTTCAAGTATCAAAGAAGAAGGTGCTATTGTTCAAGGATCACCAGCCTATTCAATAGGAGAATACAAGCGTTCTTATGTGGGTTTTAAAAAATTGCCTAAAATATTAGTACGGCTTAATGAACTAGAAAAAAAAATTAAAAAGTAGAAAGTTAAAAGTTGATATAGTTCAAAGTTTAAAATTCACTATAAAACATATAATCATCTGAATGCTTAACCCTAAAATAATATGACAAAACAGAAAACATTAAACGGTTCTTTTTCAATAATTGGAGTAGGATTGCATACTGGTTCAAAAGTTAAAATGACAGTCAATCCTGCCGAAGAAAATCATGGATTTAAATTTAAAAGAACTGATATCGAAGGGCATCCGTTAATTAATGCTGATTGTGATTTAGTGGTTGATACATCTAGAGGAACAACGCTAGAAAAAGATGGAATTAGAGTGCATACCACCGAACATATTTTAGCGGCTTTGTTAGGTTTTGAAATTGATAATGCGTTGATTGAACTTGATGGTGAGGAAATTCCAATTATGGATGGTAGTGCATATCCTTTTGTACAATTGATACAAAGTGTTGGAATAAAAGAGCAAGCAGTTGATAAGGACTATTTTGTCGTTACGAATAACCTTACTTACGAAGATTTAGAACGGCAAACAGAAATGTTGGCTGTTCCCCAAGAAACGTTTCGATTAACTGTTATGGTGGATTATAATTCTCCTTTGTTAGGAACACAACATGCACACATGTATCATATTGGTGAGTTTATTCCAGAAATTTCTAAATGTAGAACCTTTGTATTTTTAAGAGAAATTGAATTTTTGGCAAAAAATGGATTAATAAAAGGAGGTGATTTAGATAATGCAATCATATTGGTGGATAAAGTACTTCCTCAAGAAAAATTAAATGAGGTTGCCGATTTATTAGGAAAACCTCACATCAAAGTAGAAGCTGCTGGAATTTTAAATAATTTAACTCTACATTTTCAAAACGAACCTGCTCGACATAAATTGCTCGATATTGTTGGCGATTTAGCCTTGGTTGGTAAACCTATCAAAGGACATATTTTAGCCGCACGACCTGGTCACAAAGGAAATGTTGATTTTGCAAAAATTATTAAAAAGGAAATAAAAGCCAAACAAAAATCAACACTAGTCGAATTCGACTTAACAAAAGAACCTATTTATAACATTAACGATATTGAACGATTATTACCTCACCGATACCCATTTTTACTAGTGGATAAAATAATTGAAGTAGATGAAAATTCAATCGTAGGCATTAAGAATATAACCTTTAATGAGCCACAATTCACAGGGCATTTTCCAGGAAATCCAGTTATGCCAGGAGTGTTGCAAATAGAAGCTATGGCTCAAGTTGGAGGGATATTTGCACTTAGTACCGTTCCTGATCCTGAAAATTATCTTACCTACTTCATGAAGATTGATCGAGTAAAATTTAAACGAAAGGTTATACCTGGCGATACCTTAGTATTTAAATTAGAATTGCTTACACCAATTCGTCGTGGAATTATTCATATGGATGGTAAAGGTTATGTAAATGGTCAATTAGCTGTTGAAGCTGAATTAATGGCTCAAATCATTAAGGAAAAGAAAGAAGAAACGAAGGAGGCAATTGTTCAATAAAATTGAAATGTTCAATAAAATTGTAGTATTTTTGGGTAAATTTTAAACTATGGAGAAGTATCCTTTAACTAATATTCACCCAAACGCAAAAATTGCCGAAAATGTTGTTATTGAATCATTTACTACAATTTATGGTAATGTTGAAATCGGAGAAGGTACTTGGATTGGTCCTAATGTAACTATTTTTGATGGTGCTCGAATTGGAAAAAATTGTAAAATTTTTCCAGGAGCGGTCATATCTGCAATTCCTCAAGACTTAAAATTTAGCGGAGAAATTACTACTACCGAATTAGGCGATAATACAATAATCAGAGAATTCGTAACTATTAATAGAGGTACGGTTGATAGAATGAAAACACAAATTGGTAAAAATTGTTTGTTAATGGCATATGTGCATATTGGTCACGATTGTATTGTTGGCGATAATTGTATTATGGCAAATTGTGTTAACCTTGCTGGCCATGTAGAATTAGAAGATTTTGTTATTGTTGAGGGGGTAGTTGGTGTGCAGCAATTCGTAAAAATTGGACAACACGCGTTTATAGGCTCCGGCTCTAACGTACGAAAAAATGTTCCACCTTATGTAAAGGCTGCAAGAGAACCGCTAAGCTACGTTGGTGTAAATTCAGTGGGTTTGCGTAGAAGAGGTTTTGAAACAGAAACCATTTTACAAATCGAAGATATTTATCGTTCAATATATGTGAGAGGGTTAAATCTTTCTAACGCAGTTAGTGTAATTGAGCAAGAAGCTCCTCAATCAATTGAAAAAGAATATATACTTAAATTTATCAAAGACTCTACAAAAGGGATGATAAGAGGTCCACTTAATTAGTGAAATATTATTTTGTAGAAATAGAATTATTAATCAGTAAAAAACAAAAATTACCTAATGGCAACAACAGCAGACATAAAAAATGGATTATGTATTAAATACAATAATGGTTTATATTCAATAGTAGAATTTCAACATGTAAAACCAGGTAAAGGACCTGCATTCGTTAGAACTAAACTCAAAAATTTAACTTCTGGTAAAGTAATCGATAATACTTTTACTGCAGGTCACAAAATTGAACCAGTTAGGGTAGAACGTAGAAAATATCAATTTTTATATAGCGATGAAAATGGATACCATTTTATGCACCAAGAAACTTATGACCAAGTATATATTTCAGTAGAGTTGATTGATGCACCAAAATTCCTAAAAGAAGGAGAAATAGTTGAAATCGTTTTTGATGCCGAACAAGAAGTTCCTTTAGTATGTGAACTTCCTTCGTATGTTGATCTTGAAGTTACCTATACCGAACCTGGAATCAAAGGTGATACTGCTACAAACGCAATGAAACCAGCCAAAGTTGAAACGGGTGCTGACGTTAGAGTTCCATTGTTTATTAATGTTGGAGATAAAATTAAATTAGCGCCATTAACAGGTGCATATTCAGAACGAGCTAAAGGTTAATAATATACGGCATTTGTCGTATAGTGTTAGTCAATAAAGTTAAATACATTTGAAAAATAAATAATAAAAAAAAACTATGAAAACAATCTTTAAAGTAATTGGAGTTTCGTTGTTAATGGCAACGTTTTCTCAGCAAGTAAAAGCTCAGTTTAATGCAGGATTAGAATTAGCTATGCCAATAGGATCTTTTGGTAACGCTGCAACATTTGGAGCAGGAGTTTCATTGGGTTATGATTTTGCTGCTAACGATAATTTAAGCATTATTGGGCAAGCAGGATATATAAAAATATTTGATAAGGCTCCAGACGGAACATTGGCAGTTGGAGAATCATATTCTACATCAATTAGCTTAATTCCAATTCAAGCAGGTGTTAAATATTATTTTGCTGACAATACCAATGGTTTCTATGGTTTGGCTTTAGCAGGTGTTCACATCTATAAATATACTTGGGATCATACATACAATACTACTGAAATTGATTATACAACAACTCCAATATCATTCAAAGAAGTTTCAAAAACTGATAATTTTGATTATTCAGGAACGTTTGTAAGTTATGCAATAGGTGCAGGTTATTTAATTAATGAAAAAATTGATTTAAGTGTACGTTATAATATTATTAGTAGTACAGGTGGTTCTTCAGCTTATTTGGGTTTAAGAGCGGCTTATAATTTCTAATTTTAGCTATTAAATTGTTAAAAGCCTCTCAATTTTGCGAGACTTTTTTTTTTAACAATTAATACCACTACATTTTAGTAGTTTTGAGTAAAATTTTAAAGTATGATAGGTCAAGTATTATTGTTATTTAATATTGGAGGTGGTGAACTAATTTTTATAGTGCTGGTTATCATTATGTTTTTTGGGTCAGATAAAATACCCGAATTGGCTCGAACATTGGGTAAAGGAATGAAAGAAATAAGAAATGCTACCAATGAAATTCAACAAGAAATTAGAGAAAGTACTAAAGATATTACAAAGGTTACCGACTCGTTAAGTGTTGAAAAACAAGTACTTAATTTTGTTGATCGATCCACTATTCTTGAAGAGGTAAAATCTGAAGATGTTAAATTAGACGAACCTTCGTCTCCTTCAAATACAATTTCTCAAACAGAAACAACCTTAAATTCAGCGTCTAAAATAGTTTAATACATCATTCATATAAAATTAAATTATTTGCCGACCAGTCATTAGGTCAACAAATCCGTTGAAAATGCATATGTTTTTATTGTTTTATGTTTAATTTAATTGCTAAATTGCAACATAAATTATCTTTTTGAACAGAATAATTGTCATATTATTTTTCCTTAGCTCGCTGTATGGGAATGCTCAGTTATCTCAGGATAATATCAATTTCAAAAAATTCAACCCCCAATTTCTAGAACAACTCATTGAAAAAAAAATTAATGAGCAACGCAATTCCAAATCTTTAAAAGAATTTATGCTTGATAAAAATTTGCAACTTGCAGCTGCCGATCAAGCAGATCATATCCTTAAATCGGGAAAGGTTGAACATGAACAACCGAATAAAAAAAAATCAACACCCCTTGAACGAGTTTTATTTTATAATGGATTGCATAATGAAGTGGGTGAAAATTGTATGCAGGTGGTGTTGGATACAAAAATTAAAATACCAGGAACTAATGATAAAATAATATTAAAAACCTATCAAGATGTTGCAAATGTGTTTGTTTTTGCATGGACCAATGCAAAAGAAAGTAACCAAGTGGTTTTTAATAAAGTGTATTTTAACGTTGGTACTTCAGTTAGTTTTGATGTTAAATCAAAAAAAATTATTGCTACTCAAGTTTATGGCTCAGAACCATTTATATATCCTAATAGTTATAAACAGCTCCCAGACAATGATAAGGTTGAACCCTATGATAAAGAAAAATGTGCAGATTTAGATAAAAACTACCCCTATTTACCCGAACTTATGTCGGACAATATTTACTTTAAAAATGGAGAAATTTATTTTTATTTTCATGATTTGGAATTATTAAAGAACGTTATTTCTTCAAATAATGATGCCATTGCATTAGATATTATTTCTAGAGATCAATTTTCTTGTAAATCAGGTAATAGAATATATCCTTCCAAAATTCACAATGGAATAATGTTACCACCCTTTAATAGAAGCTATTTACTTGGTAAAAATGAATTAAAAAACAGTGGGCAATTGGAAGTGTCGTTAGGACCAATACCTTCTTATGTTGATACCAACAATGTTGAATTCACGCTACTTATTATTAAAGATAATTGTTTGTGTCAAACTATTGTTTACAACAGCATGCTGGGTGAAAATATGAAATCACTAAACCTTGGGTTTGTTATGGATACCTTGTCAGTTTCCAACCAACCTGATGCAATTACCACTAATTTATCATTCACCATTCCGTTTGAACGAAATAAATACGAATATAAAGTTGAAGATATTGAGCCATTTTTAGACTCCATTAGCCTGAATAGATATGCACTTAAAAAAATTGAGATTACTTCATATTCATCAATAGAAGGACGGCAAAAGGAAAATAAATTACTACAAGAAAAAAGGGCTCAAAGTATACTAAAAGCCATTAAAAATTATCAACTTACCGATGTAGAAACTACCATCAAAACAGAAGAAAATTGGGACGGATTTTATACTTCGATAAAGGGGTCACCATACGAACAACAGTTCGCTAAGCATACTAAAGAAGAAGTGTTGAAAATTATTAATGCCGATACCCTTGCTTTCAATTTAGAACCCTATTTAGAAGACCAACGGAAAGCAGAAATTAAATTACAAGTAGAGAAAATTTATATTGAAACGGCTATGTATAGTGAGCTATCTGCTAAATTTAAACAGGCCATAAAAATTAAGGATTATTCTCAAGCAAAGGTGCTTCAATCGCTTATATTCAGTGGGGTTACTGCGGGAAAAATAAATAAAAATGAGGCGTTGAAAATTAGTATCCCTCAATTTAAAGAAACGGTTTTGTTAAATAGTAATCAAATCGCATTTAAATGGTACTATAATGATGCTGAAAATAAGGATAGTTTATACAAACAATTGTTGAAAGAAATACAAATTCAACTTGCTATTGACCCTACCAATTCTTATCTAATCTATAATAAAACCATTTTAAATTTATTGTTGTGGTCGGAAGATTACTCTTTAGAATCTGATCCTAAGAATTTTCTAAAAGACATAAAATCAATGTATGGTTCAACCTTGGAACCCTTCAAAATTCATCAACTTTTATTAAGTTATAATATTATTACAGCAGATTATTATTATGAAACAAAAAAATTTAAAGAACGTGATAAAGCATTATTAGAAGTAAAAAAGATGTTATTACAATCTCAACTTAATAAGGAGCAGGTTGAGAAAATAAGTAGTTATTTTATTTTTCAAATGAGAATTAGCTGGGCAATAGAATTAATGAAGCCATGGGCTGTGAAATCTAATATTGACGAGGACTTTTTATTTACTTTTTTAACCATTGCAATTTATGACAAGAAATTAGTTACAGAAAAAGAATATGCTGAATTTTTAACTAGAGCAAAAGAGTTGAACAAAGAACGGTTTTGTAAACTTTTTGGCAATCCTAATATGAGTTTCCAATTGTTAAAAGACTTATCTGTAAAAGATATTTATTGCGGTACCTGCTCTGATAAAAACTAAATTAATATTTAACTCTACCATTAAACAATCGAAAATTGGAACTCAATAATAAAAAAATAATTAGTGCATGGACCTTTTACGATTGGGCAAACTCGGTATATCCATTGGTAATTACCACAGCTATATTTCCTATTTTCTATGAAACAGTGGTTCCAGATAAGGTAGCATTTTTCAATTTTTCTTTTATCAATACTGAACTTTATTCATACATTATATCATTATCGTTTATCGTTGTATCAATAATGTCGCCAATACTTTCTGGTATTGCTGATTTCTCAGGGAATAAGAAAAATTTTATGAAATTTTTCTGTTATGTGGGCTCGCTGTCTTGTATGAGTTTGTTCTTTTTCGATTGCAATCATTTGGAATTAAGTATGCTATCTGTTTTTTTTGCAAGTATAGGTTTTTGGGGTAGTTTGGTATTTTACAATGCCTATTTACCAGAAATCGCGACACCCGATTTACATGACAAAATTAGTGCACAGGGGTTTTCAAGAGGTTATATCGGGAGTTCGATTTTATTAATTAGTTGTTTAATACTTATACAGCTATTTGGTGTCGACCCTCGTTATTCGTTTGTATTAACTGGTCTTTGGTGGATTGGATTTAGTCAGGTTACCTATGCTAGAATCCCAAATAATGTCTACAACATTAAACCAACAGGTAATTACTTTTTAAACGGGTTTAAATCTTTAAATAATGTGCTTAAACAACTAAATCATCTTACACAGTTAAAACGATATTTGGCTTCGTTTTTTGTTTATAGTATGGGTGTTCAAACTGTTATGATAATGGCCATTTTTTTCGGCACTAAAGAAATTAGTTGGGAAAATGAGTCAACAAAAACCGCTGGATTAATAATTAGTGTACTCATTATTCAATTTATAGCTATACCAGGTGCTTATTTAATGGCATTTTTGTCGAAAAAAATTGGAAATATTAAAGCACTGGGTTTAAATTTATTTATTTGGATAGGTATATGTATTAGTGCGTATGCTTTTGTAAAAACTCCGTTGCACTTTTATATTATTGCTGGAATAGTTGGTTTTGTAATGGGAGGAATACAATCTTTATCTCGTTCCACGTATTCTAAACTGCTTCCCGAAACCACCGACCATGCTTCTTTTTTTAGTTTTTACGACATTACCGAGAAAATCGGAATAGTGATTGGTACTTTTATGTTTGGCTTTATCGAGGGTTTTACGGGTGATTTACGAAAATCGATTTTAGGACTTATTGTGTTTTTTGTGGTTGGATTTTTATTACTACTTACCATTCCTAAAAAAGAAACAACCCATTAATTATTTTTAAATTCGCAAATAAAAAATTTGCATGGTGGAAAATCAAAAAATCTACGATATTACTATAGTTGGAGGTGGAATTGTTGGTATAGCAACGGCATATAAAATTCAATTAAAATATTCGGAACTTAAAATTATTGTTATTGAAAAAGAAAAGCACTTAGCAGCTCATCAAACAGGTAATAATTCAGGCGTAATACATTCAGGATTGTATTATAAACCAGGTTCAAAAAAGGCGTTGACTTGTGTAGACGGTAGAAAGCAACTGGTAAATTTTGCAAAGGAACATCACATTCAATATGATGTGTGTGGAAAGGTGGTTGCCGCTGTCGATGAAACAGAATTGCCTTTTATGAATAATATTTTTGATAATGGTATTGCAAACAATACCGAAGGTATTGAAAAAATTACAGCTGATCAACTCAAAGAAATAGAACCATTTGTAACAAGTATTGGTGGTATTTATGTGCCTTGTACTGGAATAATCGACTATGTAGGAACTACCAATAAACTCGCCGAACTCGTAACCGCTATTCAACCGTTAAGTAAAATTGTGGTAGATGAAGAGGTGAAGGATTATATACACCACGAGAATGAAACCGAAGTGATTACTTCTAAGAATAAATATAGAACAAAATTTATGATTTTTTGTGGTGGATTACAAGCCGATCGTTTAGCTCGAAAGGATGGCGTAAAATTCAACGAAAAAGTTGTGGGATTTAGAGGGGATTACTATGAACTCACAGAGCAGGCAAAACACAAGGTCAAAAATTTGATTTATCCGGTTCCAAACCCAGCTTTTCCATTTTTAGGCGTTCATTTTACTAGAATGGTAAATAGCGATATTGAATGTGGACCTAATGCAGTTTTTACATTTAAACGTGAAGGTTATGGAAAAACCGATTTTAGCTTTTGTGACACTATTGATGCACTTAGTTATAAAGGAACTTGGAAATTGTTATTTCAAAATACTGCTTTCGCCTATAATGAGTATAGAAGAGCCTTTTCGAAAAAACTGTTTTTAGAAACATTACAAAGAATGATTCCATCGTTAACTATGAATGATATAAAACCAGGTAGGGCAGGAGTGAGAGCCATGTTGCTTGGTGAAGATGGCGATACACGAGATGATTTTAGAATAGAGTATCAAGGTAAAAGTATTCATGTGTTAAATGCACCTTCACCTGCTGCAACTGCTTGTTTAGCAATAGGTGATGCAATTTGCGATATGGCAACAATACATTTTAATTTAAACTAATAGATGGTTGAATTTATAGGATATATTGCATCAGCAATAGTTTTAGTGTCATTTTTAATGAAAAATATAATACATCTTAGGATAATAAATTCTATTGGTTGTGTTGCTTTTGTAATCTATGGTGTGTTATTGAATTTTTCAATACCCATCATTCTTACTAATTCTGTAATTGCTGGAATCCATGTTTATTTTTTGATTAAATCAAAAGACAAATAAAAAAAAGCGGTCGAAATTACTATTCCAACCGCTTTGAAATACACAAGGTTATTGATTAGTGTGTAATTTGATATTTTTCTTTAAAGCTTTCCCAGTTCCAAATAAAACTATCCATTACTTCGTCCATACGTTTCAAAAACATTGGATTTGGACTTTTCATAGCTTTAAAATATTCATCTTGATATTCATTCAAATTGTATTTTCCAAATACTGCTTTCGAAATTCCGTATAACGTGTTTTTTGATGGTTGATTAACTTTATCGATATAGTTTTGATATTCGTTAATTACCATTTTAAGGGTGTCTTTTTCAACGTCAAATACTTGTGATAGTTGATCGAAAATGAGGTCTAATAATCGCTCGTCTTGATTTCCGTTGAAGTGAACTGGAATGTATTTTAAATTGGCTGCTATAATAATCAACAAAAACTTTTCATTATTGTTTTCAGCAACTTTTGGAGAAGTAATAAATTCTGGAGAGTCATTAATAATTCCAACAACCTCGGGGAATCCATTTTCAACAGTATCTAATAAATTGTTGATAAAGATATTAACTACAACATCCTCTTTTAATTTCTTTTTACCAAATATTGTAAACATAAGATACTTTCGTTATGGTTTATACAAATTTAAAACCTAGCAAATGTTAAATTAACATCGTATTAATACCTTATTAACAAAGTTATTAACTAAAAAGCCCCACAGTATTGCAGGGCTTTAAAAAAATTAGTAGAGTTTCTTATTTTCTAAACACGTAACGAGTTATAAAAATACCGTTCCCATCATCTTTTCCAGCATCACTCTCAACACCACTTACCACTGTAAATAACTCCCAGCCTTCAGCAGAAAGTGTGTTTAAAACAGAGGTAATCATAGCATCGTTAGATGCAATATTTTGAAAGTTCAAACCTACCATGCTGTAAAAGTTCAAAATTTTTGTTTCATTTAATGCGTCAATTTTAGCATCGCTTCTTTTGATATCGCCTTGTTTACTATCTTTTCCATCAATTCTTTGTGTTGTAAATTGAGCGGCATCAATTTCTTGAGTATTCTCAATTATTCTTGACCTACCTAGTCCCATAGGAACAATTGACTCGATTGTAGTTATTATTTTGTATTTTTTTTGGGCACTAGCATCAAAAACTAATGTTCCTAATAATAGCGAAGCAATAACAAGTTTTTTCATAGTGTAAGTTTTAGGGGTTTAATTTTACTATTGTTCAATAATTATGCTTTTAATTGTTGTGTCCTTTTACGAATTGTAGAGCCTGGGTAGACCAGTAATGCTTGTTTTAAACAAATTAATGCATCTTTTAGGTCTTGTTTTTTTAAAACATAAGCAACCCGAACTTGCTTTAATCCAAGTCCTTTAGTGGCATAAAAACCTTCTGCTGGTGCAATCATTACTGTTTTGTTATCGTATTCAAATTCTTCCAATAACCATTGACAAAATGTTTCGGCATTGTCTATAGGTAATTCAGCAACAGCATAAAAAGCACCACCTGGATTAGGGCATGTAACTCCTTCAATTTCATTTAAACCTTTAATTATAATATTTCTTCGCTCAACGTATTCTGCAATTACATTATCGAAATAACTTTTTGGTGTTTGTAGTGCTGCTTCGCCTGCTATTTGACCAAATGTAGGAGGGCTTAATCTTGCTTGAGCATATTTTAATGCAATGGAAATTAATTTTTTGTTTTTTGAAATAAATGCACCAATTCTAGCTCCACACATGCTATATCTTTTCGATATAGAATCAATAACGATAGCATTATCTTCAATACCAGTAAGATTTAATATTGAATAATGCGTATTTCCATCATAGCAAAATTCTCTATAAACTTCATCAGCAATTAAATATAGATTATATTTTATTACCATATTTTTTAAAGTTTCCAATTCTTCCTTAGAATACAAATAGCCTGTAGGATTTCCTGGATTACAAATTAGAATAGCTTTAGTTTTTGGCGTGATTAATTTTTCAAAATCACGAATTGGAGGTAAGCTAAATCCTGTTTCAATCGACGATGTTACAGGAACCACTTTAACGCCTGAAATAGCAGCGAATCCATTGTAGTTAGCATAAAATGGCTCTGGTATAATAACTTCATCTCCTTCATTTAAACAAGCGTTAAAAGCAAAAAGCAATGCCTCAGAACCTCCTGTGGTAATAATAATATCTTCATAAGTTACATTTAGATGCAGTTTATTGTAATACTCTGCCAAATTTTTTCGATACGATTCTATACCAGCTGAATGACTGTATTCAATTACCTTGAAATTAATATTTCTTATTGCATTTAAAGCAACTTCAGGTGTTTCAATATCTGGTTGACCAATATTTAAGTGAAAAACTTTTCTTCCTTTTTTCTTTGCTACTTCAGCAAAAGGCACCAATTTGCGAATAGGTGACTCTGGCATTAAATTTCCTCTGTTTGATATGGTGATTGGCATAAGGTTGTTGTTTTTTTATACTTTTCAAAAGTACGCAGAACTTTTAAATAGATTAGAATAATTGTTACAACTAAAATAGTGGTTTTAAAAATTCTAAAATATTTCAGTTTCAGTTTCTTAATAACATTCTTCTAATTGGATTAACAAAAAGAGGGTGTCTAAAAAGAAATAGACAGCCTCTTTTTTTTATCTCA
>JAVHRO010000060.1:0-3467 GCA_036171675.1 Vicingus sp.
AGTAATTAAAGTATTATGAACCGCCAATGAATCGTAGATGTAACCTAAAGAATCACCCAAATTATTAACGAGAGTTAATATGCTATCCGTTTCACATAAACGTTTCCAGTTGGTGTCATTCCAAAACCAATAACACTTATCATCATTGTTGTAGATGATTAAACCATCAGAAGGGCTATTTACCCCTTGAATACCAATAGTATTGTTTCGTGGTATTAATAAGCCTTGATTTGTGCTAACAATATCCAGTATTGCAGAATTATCAGGTGTTGTTGTACCAATTCCAACGGAATTGTTTTGTGCATAAATACTCATAGAGCATACTACTAGAAAAAGCAGTAAGAAATGTTTCATTTTTGTTTTCATAATATTTGTGTTTAGGGTTATTTACAATTATTAAATTCATTTAAGTTAAAGCCATAATCAATTAAAATCGGTAATAGCTTCTTTAAGTTATTTTCAGTTATATTTCTATCCATATTAATCAAATGAGAAAGTGTTCGAGCCAATTGATTAGGTATTGTTTTTTATCTAAGAGTTAATTTGTTTATTGAATAATTAATCTGATACCTCCACCGACTTGAAAACGGTGTGGACTCATATCAGAACCTCTTGCATAAATCTGTTGAGTATTAAGAATAAAAGCAATGTTATTATTCACATAAAACTCTAATTCTAACCCATAGAAACCACCATAAATGATTCCACTTTCTTTTCTGATAAAGTTAACATTAGAGTATTCCTGTTGACCTACCAATAAACCTACCTCTCCAGTTAAAAAGAATACTGGAGGGAGTACTTGAATAGAATAACCAATAGAAGGTAAACCTTGCCAAATTTTGGTTTCTAAATCGCCTATCATTCCTTTTTCATAGTTTCCTTTAACTTTTAAAACTAAAGTACTACTTAGGTATTGAACGTAACCTAAACTGTATGCACTACCCGGTTTAACAAAATGGTAAGAAAAATCAAGTCCTTTGTTTCCTTGTGAGTGTCTTAATTCTTGTGCGTTTATCTTGGTTGCTACAACCAAAACAAATAGTATTATAAAGATTTTTTTCATATGTTTAAAATTAATTTAAGGTTACAAGTGTAGAGTTTGTCCAATTTGATATACCACCGTATTTGTCATAAACCCTTCCTCTAGCATAATAATTTCCTGTACCATATAATGATCTCGCATTAATAATTTTTTCATTTGATGTTGAAGAAGTAACTGTTCGAACTAAAACACCATTTCGATAAAATTCATATTCATAAGTCATGATTGCATCATTAAAAATTGCAGGGTCAGCATTAGAAATACTATAAATATTTGCTCGAACAGAAATATAGACCCAATTACCTCCTATTAAATTTTGGTCTTCCATTACAAGATTAGTTTGATTGGTAGGGATTTTATTTTTTCGGATATCAACTGTACTGGTACTGGTAACAGTTCCTCCAGGTTCTGCTACATTCAATTGTATAGTGTGAACAGCTTCTATTACTGGTGATAGATTCAACAATCCTTCAATGGTACTTATTCCGCTTATTGTGGTTACAGTACGAGCAGATAAATCTTCTGTTAACACTCCTGAATTATTGGATGTAAAAGTAAAATTAGGAAAAGTGTTGTCATCAACTATACGGTACTTGATTTTATAAATACCCATTTCAAATAAAAACGTTTCATTAAATGAAGCAACATAACTGGAAGTAGTAGTAAATGTATTTAAAGAAGGATTAACCGTTATTACAGCAGGAATATCCATGATATAAATATTTGCAATAAGTTGTGTTTGTTGACCAATATCATCAGTAATTGTTATAGTTACGACATGTAGCCCTAATTGTGTAGGTGTTAACCTTAATTGACCACTAACAACAACTGAATAGGTTTGAGGGGTAATGATTTTTACTCCAAGATTTTCATTAATAGAACCAGCGTTAGTGGTATTAAAATTAAAGTTGTAATTTACATTATCGTCCACTATTTGATAATCAATTAAGATTGTACCTTGTTGAAAGCTAAAGGTGTCTGTAATATTAGTAGTAACTAGAGTTTGATTATTACTTCCTATATTGTTAACTGTTGAAATACTTAACATCGGTACAGCATTTCTTAAGTAAACATTCAAATTAATTGAAATTCGTTTTGACTCACTATAAGGGTCAGTTGCTACAATATCAATATTATATAAACCCACATTATTAGGAACAACTTTAATTACTCCAGTAATTTCTTCACTCACTTTTCCTGTAGATGTTGTTTGTGAAACTAAGCTTATAGTTGCTCCATTATCAACAAAATATTCAATCTTTACATCTTTACTTTCATCAGTAATCCTAAAATTAATCAAGTAATCATTGTTCACTAAGTTGAATGAATCTGAAATACTTTCAGCACTCGTAAAATCTTTAATATAAGAAGAAGGAGTATTTAATGCGTTAATTTCTAATACAGGGGGGAGATTACTCTCTGCAAAAAAATCTTCTCGCTTATCACAGGAATTTGCGATAACGAGCAGAAGTAAGAATGATATAAATTTAAGTTTTTTCATGGTTTTTAATGTTTAGTAGTTTTAATTTATTTTTAGTTAATGTTTAAATTTTTAGTCAATTCTTTTGATTCCTAAAAGTTCTTTACTTAAGAAATCAAATCCAAGCTTTCTATCGCCGTTTTTTTCCCACATTTCAATATTGAATTTTTTTTTGTCCTCTTTGGTAAATTTATCAATTACATATATGTATTCATCAGTTTCTTGTCCGGCTGCTGTTTTAATGTCTTTGTTGTGGATGTAAACTGGCGTTAATTCTATGTACTGATCGGCTGCCTTTTTTACCGATTTACTTTTGCTTTTAATGGTAAACCTAATAAAATCTATATCGTAGTTGATTTTTGATTTATTGATTACAGAAAGTTTTAAGTAAAAATAGTTTTCATAAACATAAAGGTTGGTAGCAATGAATGATATTTTACCGTTTACAATACCTTTATTGAATAATGTTTGTTGTTGAGCATTAGTCCAAATTGCATTAGTTTCATAAGTTGTTTTGGTTTCTTTTGAAACTTTTTGACTTTCTAATTTTGTGTTGTAAACCAATTGGTCAATCATTTCATTTCCTAAAGCCTCTGAAGGTAAATTTGGAGTGTTTGTATTAGTGTTTTGGGTTGACGTTGATATGGTAGGAGTATTTACTTTTTCTGTAATTAGAGGTGTAGATGCTGAAACAGTAGATGTGAAATTTTTTCTTACTTGATAATTGAATATGTATTTTTTTGGAGTTGCTGAATATTTTAAAATAAACATGTAGTATTCCGGTCCTGATTGAACAAATAAATTAGTTTCCTCAAAACCTTCGGCAGCAGCTTGAACAATTATCTTATTTTCAAAAGCTTTTACTAAAATATCTTCAGAACCCTTATCCATTTGTGGAGGAGAAGGAAAAATCAAATAAACGGACTTCGTAAAAGAAAGCTCGAT
>JAVHRO010000061.1:0-46743 GCA_036171675.1 Vicingus sp.
AATTTTTGAGATAAAAAAAAGAGGCTGTCTATTTCTTTTTAGACACCCTCTTTCTTTTTTTTATATCAAGAGTTAATCTCCACATCAAGGAAAAATAATTCCTCTATAATTTTGAACTATAACGGGTCTCAAATTAGAGCCATAAGTTGCATTAATAACTTCAATAAATTTATTTGCAATAATTGCATAACCTCTTGTATTAGGATGTACACCATCTAATGAGAATGAACCTCCAGCAATATAATCAGCATTATAATCAACCCCACTAAATGTCATTCCTTTTTGAAGTGTAAACATGTATTCATACATATCTACAACAGCAACCCCATGACTAGCTGCTGATGCCTTGATTTGACTATTCAAATTAATGGTATGGTTTCTTACTTCGCTTACTTCTGAAGAAGTTAATACCAAAGAATCTGCAAAAGGAACTGAAACTCCGTATATTTGAGTAGCTGAAAATGATCTTCCTATATCAGAAGCTGCAGTTAACAAAATCATGTCAGATGATGTAGCAGGTCTCATTTTAATTAATCCTGGATCAACACCTGTTAAATCCGTTAATGATTCATCCATTATTACAATTGGATTTGTTGAACTTGCCGTAAAATGTATTGTACGTCTAGCTGCTTCTGCAGATGTAATCATTCCTGCTCCAGTAAGACTTACTAATGCTCCGTTGTATGGTGCATAACCAGCATTTACTGCATCAGCAGTTGGTTGGTCCATTGGTATTGGATTGTAAGGCACTGTAGTAAAAAATGGAATGGCAGTTACATCAGGTAAAGTAGCACAAACTCCTTTAGCACCCATATTTTTAAAGGCATCCAAAATAGAATCGTATTTATTTCTAAAATCAGAAACGGGAGTTAATTCAGATGTATTTATAGTTCCTATACCAGGAACAGTAATAGCACCATTATCACCACCATTGGTTGCCCAACCCAACACATCATTATTTCCTAACCAACATGTAAAAAAAGTGGCATTACTTTCTTTAACTCGTTGCAAGTATGATACCGGGGCAAATGGACTAGCACCAAAATTCATGAATTTACCAAATGGATTATTACTTGTAATAACTTGGTTAATAGCTGGAGATAGAGGGTTTCCTGCAGTAGGAACACAGTCAGTTAACCGAATTCCAGCAATACCTAAGTTGTTATATTTTTTGGTATTATCCCAAGCATTAAATCCTGATGCACCTGCAATATCAACAACTGTTGGAGCTAAATCTTTTAACGACTTATAACCTGAACCAGCACTTCCAATTACAGTAGGTTGAACAAAACTTGTCCCCATTTGTTTTGCAATTATAGCTGGATACGAATTGTCTTGTTGTTGATATTCGTTATGCAAACCACCATCTTGATAGCCTTGTGTTAACGAGTTACCAACAGCAATATAATTAGAGAAGTTGGCAGACCCAGAATCTGTGGCTGCATACTCATCGAAATCGGTTTTTAAACAAGAGGAAAGTCCTATTATTAATAAACCTAATGTGATATATTTAAAATTTTTCATTTTTCTTTTTCTTTTAAATGATTAGATTAATTAGCCGCAGGAACAGCAGCTTCTGATTTAGAGCTTCCACCACCCAAGTTAATATTTACACCAACTCCGTACACATTCACTTTTCTGTTGTATTTTGCTGTAAAACCGGCATCGTCTAATGCCGATTCTCTGGTAGCACTTTGTCTAATATATGACAAATCAACAGAAATCATATCATTAATTTTATACGATAAACCACCTGTGTATGCTAATTGAGTCATATCAGGTAATTCTGGACTTACATAACCATCCTTTACAGGAGAATTATCGTAATACGCTCCAGCTCTAATGCTATATTTTTGCTTGTAAGTAAAATCTAATCCAAAACGATGAGTCATTACATTTTGCCAATCTTTTGTGGTTTTAGAATCTGGAGTATCTGCATTTTCAAAATCAAAAGACAAGGTATCATAAGATGACCAAGCTGTATAATTTAAATCGTACGCCAATTCAATAGAATAATTGGCTTTAGAATGCTTAATGCTCAAACCACCAGTAAATACTGATGGAAGTACTAATTTACCATCAAATTTTGTAGACGCAGGAAATTGTGACACCAAAGATGTTGGAATTCCTGTAAAATTTGCTGTTCCACCATTTAATTCAACTGCTAATTCAGAACGGTAACTAACCCCTAATCTTACATCAGTTTGGTTAGCATCGCCACCAAAAGAAAGTAAGTTAGAGAAAAGACCTACGTTGTAACCCATTGCAGTACCATTTCCTTCAAGATGAGCTTGTCCTTCGGTAGAAGATGCTGAGCCAACAGGAACACCTTTTTCGGTAACAAAAGCACCATAAGTGTACACGAAACCAGCACCAACACTTAATTTATCAAGTAATTTGTATGATGCTGTTGGCTGAAACATAAAGGTTTTAAGGGAAATGTTTTGTATAATAAATCTACCTTGCCAGTTATCATCAAATGATGACGTTGATCCAAATTGGTTATTCACCAAAAAACCAACTCTTAACTTGTCTTTTAATTTTTCTTTCAAAACACTTCCTGCATAATATACATGGAATGGTGTTGACATTGGTGATGTTTGATTAATGTTAGCTGTTTCTGGCGTTTGAAGAGAAACAGATGGAGTTACAAAGTTAATTCCAGCAGAAAAATTCTGTCCCATTAAATTATTCATTCCACCAGGGTTAAAAAATACGGTACTCGCATCAGACCCTAACCCAGTAAATGCTCCACCCATACCAACTGACTTAATTCCTTGTAGGTTTAACTGAAAACCTCCAGAATAAGACAAAATTGGAGTTAAAGCAACTACTGCAATAATTAATTTTTTCATAATAGAATATTGATTTTAAATTGATTAATTGGTTGTTTTATTTATTAATAATAAATCGTTTTGTAACTACATGTTCATCAAAACTAAATTGGTAGAAATAAACCCCATTGGTTAAGTTAGATGCATTTAAATGATAAGTGTTCTTGCCTTTTGAAGCATACTTTGAATCCTTTAAAACAATTTCTCCAATAACATTTCTAATTTCAATAGTCATCTTTCCATCAGAAGGTAAAACATAATCAATCGTTGAATTATGGCTAAAAGGATTTGGCGAATTTTGAGCAACAGAGAATTTCTCAGACTTCAATTCATTTACAGCTGTTAAATCAATAACATCGATAAAATAGTAGTTGACATCAAAAGGTTGAGTTTGTGTTAACGTAAATACTGTAGCATAGGTTGTTCCATGAACTTGTATTGGATAATGACCTGCAGTTGTAGGTATTCCTGAAATAAGCATACAGCTGGTTGAACCTCCAGGAAATTTGAATGGTAAACTGTTTTCATTCATTGACACTATAGATAACCCAGAAGGCATACCTGTTACAGATTGCATCATTACACTATCAATTGGAACAGTAGTACAAGGAGGAAATAATATTACTACACAAGAATCTGCAGGAGTTACAGCTGTAATGGTTTGAGCATAAGGCACTCCAACATATGCAACTGCTAAATTAGTTGCACTATCTGGATAAACACCAGCAGCAGTATAAGTCCCATCTGGGGTACAATTTTGGGCATTCATAGTAACAAAAGCCACTATTGCACTTAAAGTAAGTAAGGTTTTTTTCATAAATTTTGAGTTAGATTAATATTAATTGATTGTTTATTTTTAGTTAGTTTGGAAACGTTATTCCTCTATAGTTAGCAACTATTACCGGAGGAATATTTGAACCATAGTATTGATTTATAGTTTGAATAAATTTATTTGCAATAACCGCATAGCCTCTATTGTTAGGATGCACACCATCTAATGAAAACATGCCTCCTTCAATATATTTTGCAGAATATTCTACCCCATCAAATACTAAACCTGACTTCAACTCTTTCATATATTCATACATATCAGCAACTGGAAATCCGTGTATAGCAGCAAGGGTTTTTATTTGTTGATTAAAGGCGTTCGACCTATTTTGTGCGAGTATTTTTTCATCTTTATCTAAAACAAAAGTATGAGGTAAAGGGTTTGTTGCTGTTTTTCCAATACCAATTTCTAACTGATCTGCAGCAGTTAATAATATTAAATCACCATCAACCGCTTTCCTTACAGTACCAGGGTTAGATGAGTATGGACCCTGCACAAACCAAACATCATGGTTCAATGATTCTAAGGTAATCGTATTAAAATAAGGAATAGAGGTAACATCAGGTATTGTAGCACAAACTCCTTTAGCCCCCATATTACTAAAAGCAGTTAATACCGAATCATATTTGTCGTGGAATTCTGTAACATCAGTTAACAAATAAAAGTATTTATCAAATTGTGCTACATAACCATCATCACCACCACCAGTTGACCAACCTAACACATCGTTATTACCTAGCCAATTGGTGAAAAAAGTGGCATTACTTTTTTTAATATGATCTAAGTAAGAAATTAGATGAGCACCCCCACCCCAATTCAAAAATCGCGCATTTTCATTTACTTTACTTACAAAATAATTCAAACCAGCTGTATTTATTGTTCCACCAGCAACAACATTAGCCAATTTTATACCGGCAATTCCTAAATTACTGTATTTAATATTCGTATCTGCAAAATCTGGCCAAGTAGGATCATCACCTATTGCTAAAGGATTATTGTAAGTTGTGTCTGGATTGAAGGCTTTTATCACTTTAATTTCACCACCGATATAAGCTAAATGCATATGACCAGAGCCACTTCCAGTTACTTGTGGCTGAACGAAGTTTAGTGAAGGTGCTAGTAATTTCATTTGTTTAGCAATTATAACCGGGTATGAATTGTCGTGCTCATTCAGTTCGTTGTGCAGTCCTCCATTCTGATAACCTTGGGTTAATGAATTACCAACAGAAATATAATTACTAAAATCGGCAGTACCTGAAGTTAATTCAACGGCATCAAATTCTGTTTTTAAACATGAAACTAACGATAAAGAAATGAATAATAGTGCGTAAAAATTATATTTTAACATAGTAAATTTTAAAACTTGCTCGAATTTAAAAATTTAAAGTTATAATATTTATTTGCTAATGAAGTAAATTTAGTTAAAAAATTTCAATTCTATCTTCAATTGATGGTTGTACACTGAGTACGGGTATGTCAGAATAATTAATAATTTCTCTCGCTTGAGAGCCAATAAAAAATTGTTTTATATCAGTTTCTTGTTGAGTCATTATCATAATTAAATCGGCCTCAATTTTTTTTGCATATTCAATTACCGATAAACTTAATTTATCTTCTTTCTTTAGAATTTTAACCATTTCGGCTGAACATTTTACATTGTTTTTTTCAATGTACTTTTTTACCAATAAAAGCTGATCTTTGAGTTTACTCACCACATCTTCCTTCCCCGTAAGTAAAATAGAAACTGCGTATATATCAGCCCCAAAAATCTTAGCAATTGCAATTGCTTTATTTACTTTATCACTTGTTTCTTTAGTTAAATCTAATGGTAAAACAATTTTATCACAACCTTTCTTATGTGTTTTACCTTTAATGCTAATTACAGGGCATGGAGCAGTTTTAACCACTTTTAATGCATTACTACCAATAAATTTTGAATGTTCATTACCTTTAGTACCCATTACAATAAAAGTTACGTTAAGTAATTCAGCAACTTCAATTATCTTGGAATATATTTTACCTTCTGCCACCATGGAAGATATTGGTAATCCAGTTTCTTTAGTTTTTTCTTCTGCTAAATTTTTTAAATTTGATTCAACGGCATTTCTAATCTCATCTAACCCTTTAATAAAAACTTTAACCATAGGGTTTACATCTTCAATAACATACAATAAAATAACTTCGGCATTAATTTCTTTTGCAAGATTATACGATTGTGATAAAGCTATTAATGATTGTTCTGAAAAATCAACAGGAACTAAAATTTTGTTATTATTATTTAACATTTGTCTACTTTTGAAAAGGAATATCAAATGTACATTATATTATGAAAAAAATTGCCGAGTCTGAACTAATTTTAACTAATGATGGAAGTATTTATCACTTAAATCTAAAACCTCATCAAATTGCAAACAATATTATAGTGGTGGGTGATCCAAATAGAGTTCAGCTTATATCATCGAAATTTGAAAAAATTGAACATAAAATTGAAAATCGTGAATTTGTTACCCACACTGGGTATTACAAAGGCAAAAGAATTTCAATAATTGGAACAGGTATTGGGACAGATAATATTGATATCGTTCTAAATGAATTGGATGCGTTAGTAAACATCGATTTGGTTAATAGAACTGTAAAAGAACAATTAACGTCGTTAAATATTGTTAGAATTGGTACTTGTGGAGCGCTTCAAGAACATATTGCTGTTAACGATTTTGTATTATCAGAATATGCGCTGGGATTAGATGGATTATTAAATCATTACAACATTGAATTTAGCAAGGAAGAAAGTGAATTAATAAAAGCATTCTACTCACAAACCAATTATTCATTATCCATGAGTTCGGTGTATGTGGTAAAAGGTTCAGAAAAATTACATGCTATGCTTAAACCATTTGCTCATTCAGGAATAACAGCTACCGCAAGTGGCTTTTATGGCCCTCAAGGCAGAGAACTCCGCTTAACGTTAAAAGAACCTTTATTGAATGACAAATTACATAACTTCGGTTTAAATCAGTTAAAAGTGAACAATTTTGAAATGGAAACATCGGCACTTTATGGTTTATCAAAATTGTTAGGTCATAATGCCATAACCATTTGTGTAGCAGTTGCAAATAGGTATGCAAAGACATTTAGCAAAGACTATCATCCAGCCATGGATAAACTCATAGATTTAGTATTAAATAAATTATCTGACTAAGTATTTTAAATGGAAAATGAATTTGACCCACGATTTCTTGCCCTCATTAAGAACATAGAAATTCATCTAAATATTCCTCGCGACATAAAAAAATTGATGTTATCGGTTGTTACAATTTCTGAGATAGAAAAAGGTTATATTCTTGTTAATGAAGGAAATTCTTGCAATGAATTATTTTTCTTAACACAAGGTTTGCTCAGAAGTTATTATGTCAGAAATAATGGTACTGAAGTAACCTCTTCTTTTATTTTAGAGAATGAATTTTTTACAAACGTAAAAGGATTTATTACTGATACTAAATCAACTGAAACTTTTGAAGTTTTAGAAAAGTCGACCATTTGTAGAATAAAAAGAACCAACTATTTAGAACTTATAAATACTAATCCTATTCTAAACCCGATTAATTCGTATATCATTAACCAACATAGGATAGAATTAGAAGAACGTATAAAGATGTTGCAATGTTTAACTGCAAAAGAAAAGTATCTTTTTTTTGAATCAAATTATCCAAAATTAATCCAACGTGTTCAATTAAGTCATGTCGCTTCATTTTTAGGCGTTCGTCTAGAAACATTGAGTAGAATAAGAAAATCGTTGCTACAAGGGTAAATTAATCGCACCATTGAACTAAATTATTGTGGTTTTTCTTTTTTAATTAGCCATCCAATACCCCTTTGAATTATTTGACATTTGTCAAATTTTATTTTCTAAACTATCCTTAATATTGATTGAATCCACAACATATTCAAATTGAAAGTAAAAATTGAACAAACAAGTAAATACAAATTAACTAAACGAATAGTAAACAATTGCGAGCTGTTTAGCCAAGAAGAAGAAAACTTAATGAACCTCCCTTATGAAGAAGTTTTGTTAATTTACAATTCCTTTTTTGTTTCATTACTTATTAAAAATAACTACGAAAAAAGAAAAAGACATCATATATAATGCGAACTTTGAACATACTGTGTTTATCTATACCTAATGTAATTTAATTGATAAACTCTTAGTTCCTTTTTTTAGCCCAAAATGTCAAAAATAGGTCATAAAATATACATTTCTATTTTAATTGCCATCACCTTTATCGTTTTGGTTTACTTAGTCTATAAAGGAATGTCGTATTATCAAACAAGCATTGAACAACGATTTTTCCATCCCGATTACAAATCACTTAAACCAAGTGGTTCTTTTGGTCATGGATTAGGAATAATTGGAACCTTGCTCATCATTATTGGGGTGGCATCTTATATGCTCCGTAAACGAGTTAAAGCATTTTCTAGACTTGGTTATTTAAAACATTGGCTTGAATTTCATATTTTTTTATGTACCGTTGGGCCCATAATGGTGCTTTTTCATACCTCATTTAAATTTGGAGGGGTTGTTTCTATTAGCTTTTGGAGTATGGTAGCGGTTTTTTTAAGCGGCATAGTTGGTCGATTTATCTACATTCAAATACCTAGAACTATTGAAGGAAGAGAGCTTACCTTGGCTGAAGTAAAAAATTTAAAGGCCGATGTTAATACTATTTTAAATAAAGAACATTTTGATGAACATAGTTTTAGCGAAATAGTGGAGTTGACTAAAAAGAAAGTCGAAGTCATTCATGGTAATTTCTTTACCAACTTTTTTAAAAATTATTTCGACGATAAAAGGGCTTTACAAAAAGTCAAAATAATTCTAAACAACGCCCATATTTCAAAGCAATACTATAAAGAAATAATTTCCTTACTAAAAAACGAGATTTCCTTAAACCGAAAAATTGAACGTTTAACAACCATGAAAAACATGCTTAAATATTGGCATGTAATTCATTTACCGTTTGCTGTAATTATGTTTATTATCATGGTAGTACACGTAATAATTACCATTTTGTTTGGTTATAGATGGATATTTTAATTTATGGAAGTAATTATAGAAAATATTGTTATTTATTCCGTTGTATTTCTGCTATGTGTAGTAGCCATTGTTATCTATTTAAAAAATTTAAAAAAAGGTTCGAAAATAGTTGATGAAAAAATTAAAATAGCAAAGGAAGAGGGTTTGTACGAACCAGTGTCGCTCCACCCATACATTGATGGAAATTGTATTAAAACTGGAGCCTGTATTTCTGCTTGTCCCGAACATGATGTGTTAGGAATAAGAAATGGCAAAGCCACAACCATTAATGCCTCCAGATGCATAGGTCATGGTGCTTGTTTTCATGCTTGCCCAACCGAAGCCATCTCGTTAAGAATTGGAACTGAAAAAAGAGGCATTGATTTACCACACGTTAATCAAAATTTTGAGACCAATGTACCCGGTATTTTTATAGCGGGCGAATTGGGAGGGATGGGCTTAATAAAAAATTCGGTTGAACAAGGAAGACAAGCCGTAGAAAATATTGCAAAATCAATCGACAAAAAACACAATGCCAATTACGATTTGGTTATTGTTGGAGCTGGTCCCGCAGGAATTTCTGCTTCACTTACCGCAAAATTACTTCAACTAAATGCCATAATTCTTGAACAAGATTCGCTAGGAGGAACCATTTACACCTTTCCTAGGTCTAAAATAGTAATGACTTCACCAATGGATTTACCACTTTATGGTAAGGTAAAATTGTATGAAACTAGTAAAACTGAGTTATTGGACTTATGGCATTCCGTTATTCAAAAAAATAATATTACAATTAAAGAAAATTCAAAAGTTGAATCCATCATTCCAGTAGATTCTAATTTTAAAATTATCACCTTAAACGGAGAAGAATATTCTACAAAAAAAATATTATTAGCCATAGGACGACGAGGTACTCCCAGAAAGCTAAATATTCCTGGAGAAATTTCTGAAAAAGTAGCTTATCGACTACTAGAACCTGAAATGATTTCTGGTAAAAAAATTATGATTGTAGGTGGTGGCGATTCTGCAATTGAATCAGCCTTACTTTTGGCTAGTCAAAACGAAGTCATCCTCTCATATCGTGGCGAAACATTTAATCGAATAAAACCGACCAACAATGCCAAAATAGTTGCTGCAATTGCTGATAAAATTATTGATGTGAGATTTAACACTACTCCTTTAACTATAAATAAAGAAGATGTTATTGTAAAAAACACTTTAACCAATGAAGAAATGGTTATTGAAAACGACTTGGTTTATATTTTTGCAGGTGGAGAACTTCCTACTCAATTTTTACAAAAAGCTGGAATTAACATTACGAAGAAATTTGGGGAAACCATTTTAAAACACTAATCGAAAATGAAGCTTATAAAAATAATCGTGGTGGTTTTTGCACTAATCTTTATTGGCAGCAAATGTTATGCTCAAATTTCACCTGGTGAATTATCAAACGGACATAGTAAATTAGAAGGTGTTTCAAATTGCACCCAATGCCATGATTTAGGAAATAAAGTAACTAACAATAAATGCCTTACTTGCCATAAAGAATTAAATCAACAGGTTTCTAAATTGAAAGGATTCCATTCGTCTAAAGAAGTGAAAGGCAAAGAATGTGTTTTTTGTCATAACGACCATCATGGACGAAATTTTGAAATAATTAAATGGGACAAGACAAAATTTAACCATGAATTGACAGGTTATGCACTTAAAAATGCGCATGCTAAGAAAAAGTGTGTGGATTGTCACACTCAAAAATACATTACTAACCCTAAATTAAAATTAAATAAATCGACGTATCTGGGTTTGAAATCGAGTTGTGTATCATGCCATGAAGATGTGCACCAAAAAACATTGTCAGAGCAATGTAATAATTGCCACAACGATACTAAATTTAAACCTGCCTCAAAATTCAATCATAACAATGCTAAGTATAAATTGGTAGGAAAACATCAAAAAGTTGATTGCCTAAAATGCCACAAGGAAGAAGATAGAAACGGTAAAAAGTTTCAAGTTTTTACCAGTTTAAAATTTGAGAAATGTACCGATTGCCACACCGACGTTCATAACAATCAATTTGGTCAAAATTGTTTGCAATGCCATAGCATGGAATCCTTTTTAACTTTAAAAAACCAACATAGTTTCGACCATAATAAAACCAACTATAAACTTGAAGAAAAACACCTTACCGTTGATTGTAAGTCGTGTCATAAGGGAAAATACACTGAACCTCTAAAATATGGAAAATGTGTAGACTGTCATAAAGACTATCACGATAATCAATTTGCAAAAAATGGAATTTCGCCTGATTGTTCTACTTGCCACGACTTAAAAGGTTTTAAAAAATTTTCTTACACCATTGATCAACACAACCAAACCGAATTTCCACTAAATGGAGCTCACAATGCCACACCTTGTTTTGAATGTCATAAAAAAACAGAAAAATGGGCTTTCCGTCAAATTGGTAAAAAATGTGTCGATTGCCATAGCGATTTACACAAAGATTTTATAAATCCTAAATACTACCCTCAAAGCACTTGCAAAACATGTCATAATGAAAATAGCTGGAAAGAAATTGCTTTTGACCATAATAAAACAAACTTTCCTCTATTAGGGGTTCATAAAGTACAAACCTGTAGAAAGTGTCATTTTACTGAAAATGAAGATAAATCCTTTGTACAAAAATTTTCAAACTTGGGTGTTGAATGTAAAACATGTCATAAAGATATTCATATGAACCAATTTGATAAAAATGGCGTGAGCGACTGTAAAATGTGCCATGAATTTGAAAATTGGAAAGCTTCAAAATTTGACCATAACTCCACTAATTTTAAATTAATTGATAAACACGCAAATGTGTCATGTGTTAAGTGTCATAAACCAACCTCAGAAAACAACAATACGTATATAAAATATAAAATACAAACAACATGCGAATCCTGTCACTCATAATTATTACTGTAGTCGTTTTTTATGTTGGATTATTCTCTGCATCATCCAATGTGAGAATTTACAAAAAAAATGTTGATTCGCCACATGGCAAAGCGTTTAACATTAGTTGTAGCACTTGCCATAGTGCAAAGAGTTGGAAAATAGATCCAGAAATATATTCATTTAACCATTCCAATACCAAGATGCCTTTGGTAGGTCAACATAAATCTATTGATTGTAAGAGTTGTCATTCTTCACTTGTTTTTTCTGACGAAAAATCTAAAAATGAATGTGTAAGCTGCCATTCGGATTTGCACCAACAAACCGTAGGAAATTTCTGCGATAAGTGTCACTCTCCAAGCTCATGGATTGTTAACGATATTAAATCAATTCATCAACAAAGTAGATTTCCATTACTGGGAGTTCATACCATGACCGAGTGTCAAAAATGCCATAGTTCAGAGTCACTTCATCAATATAATGTTCTTGGTGTTGAATGTATTGATTGCCACCGCGATAATTACTTTTCAACCACTAACCCCAATCATAATCTAGCCAATTTTTCAACCGAATGTACGGAGTGCCATTATATTTTCGCCTACGAGTGGAGCGGTACTGGTTTTAATCATAGTATATTTCCTCTAACTCAAGGTCACGCAAATGTTGATTGTGCAAAATGCCATGTTAACAATAACTATACAAATACCAGTACCGAATGTGTCTCATGTCATTTATCAGATTATAATGGAGCAACAAACCCTGTTCATACCAGTGGCTGCTATCCAAAAAATTGTGCCACTTGTCATACTACAAGTCCTGGTTGGAGCCCTGTAAATTTCCAACACGATAATTATTTTCCAATAAGTTCAGGAAATCATAGTGGAATTTCTTGTGTTGAATGTCATACCGACCCTAATAATTGTGAAGCATTTAGCTGTATTGACTGTCATGAACACAATCAATCCAGCATGGATAATGAACATGAAGGTGAAAGTGGCTATTCATTTAACAGCGCAGCATGTTTAAATTGTCATCCACAAGGAAACAAACATTAAAACAACCATGAAATCGGTATTTATAATAGGCTTATTTTTGTTATGTGTATTGGGCTTAACAGCTCAAAACACATTGGAAAATACCGAAGGGACTATTTCATTTATTAGTTCACAAAATGTGTACATTAAATTTAAATCGACCGAAGGTTTATTAATTGGTGATACGCTATTTGTTTCTTTAAACAATCAATTAGTTCCTGCTATAGTTGTAAATAATTTATCTTCAACTTCAATTGTTGGAAGTTCAATATCGTTAATAAATTTTGAATTAGACGATCAAATAATTGCAATGCGCAGAGTGAAATCAAAAACAACAGAAAATTCAAAACCCTTAAACAAAGACACCTTAATTACTGTCATCGATACATCCATAGTAACTCAAGAAAGTCCAACAAAAAAAAATTTACAAGAGATAAGCGGTAGAATTGGTATTTCGAGTTTTTCTAACTTCTCAAACACACCTGTAAGTCCTTCTTTAGTAATCAATTATTCATTATCACTAACGGCATCAAAAATTAAAAACTCCAACTTTTCTTTTGAAAACAACATTGTTTTTAGGCAAGAAAATATAAATTGGAAAACCACTAAAGCAAGAACATCGGATGGATTAAAAATTTACAATCTTTCTATAAAATATAACTTTTCTAAAAACTCATTTATGCTTTTAGGAAGAAAAAGCAATTCAAAAATTTCAAGCCTTGGCTCATTAGATGGTTTACAATTAGAAAAATCGTTTGGAAATGTTTTTGTTGGAGCTTTTGCTGGTGCTAGACCAGATTATTACAACTACAATTTTAATTTTAATTTACTACAATATGGAGCATATTTTGGTCATGCCATAAAAATACCCACAGGTTCTATGCAAAATGTAGTTGCTTTAGTTGAACAAACCAATAAATCCAAAACTGATCGCAGATTTTTAAGTTTTCAACACAATAATACACTAATCAAAAACATTAGTATTTTTTATTCACTTGAACTAGACCTTTACAAAGTGATTAATGAAACACAACAAAATGCGATTAGTTTAACCAATAATTATTTTTCAATTCGTTACCAACCCAATAAAAGGTTAACACTTTCGGGTAGTTACGACTCACGAAAAAATATTATATATTACGAAACCGAAAAGAGCTACTTAAATAACCTTATTACTTCTGAAGCACGACAAGGAATTGGGGCACAAGTAAATTATAAAATTGCGAAAAACTTGTTAATCGGAGTTAAAGGTGGTACACATTTTCAGCAGAGCAACTCACGAAAAGCTAATAATGCTTACGGATTTATAACCTATAACAACATGTTAAAATCATCAATATCTGCCACTTTTTCAACCACTATTTTAGAAACAAAATATTTGCGGGGGGATGTGTATAAGCTTAATTTATCACGTGGATTTAATGATGGTAAAACATTTATAAATTTGGGATATAGTTATGTTAACTATCAAGTATTTAAAGCTGAATACCCATTATTGCAACATATTGTTGAAGCCAATATCTCACAGGTATTTAAACACAACATCTATCTTTCCTTAAACTTCGAATCAAATTTTGAAAATATTAATCACTATTATCGTGCTTATGCTAGCATTAGTAAACGATTTTAATCCTTGTTCATTAACCCTTTAACAAAAAATATAATGAAAAATATTGCAATTATTTTAACTCTAATAAGCATCTTGATAGCATGCAATTCGAACGAAAAGTACGGTCCAGTTGCATCTAGTGCTGAAAATCATGCTGTTATTGTTGAAGAAGTATTACAAACTACTCAATACACCTATTTAAAAGTAAAAGAAGGTGATTTTTCTACCTGGTTAGCAGTACTCAAAATGCAAGCCAACGTGGGTGAAAAATATTATTATAAAGATGGGTTAACGATGACTAATTTTAAGAGTAAGGAGTTAAATCGTGTTTTTGATAGCGTATTGTTTCTTGACTATGTATCTACCACTCCTATAAACAATCAGTCAAAGGATAGCATAAATATGGCTCAACCTGTTTCTACCGGCTCAACAATTTTACTCGATAAAAAAGAAATTAACATAGAACATAACGCCAAGGATTTAACCATCGCATTGTTATTTGAAAACAAATCGAAATATGTAGGGAAATCAATCCAACTCAAAGGTCAAGTAACTAAGTTTAGTCCTGGAATAATGGATAAAAATTGGATTCATTTGCAAGATGGTACTGAATTTTCAGGGAATTTTGACTTAACAGTTACCACGCTTGAAAATGTAAATGTAGGTGATATCATAACCTTAAAAGGCACTATTGCTTTAGATAAGGATTTTGGTTATGGTTATTTTTATGATGTAATTATGGAAGATGCTTCCGTTATGAAATAAGCGAGAATAATAGGTCGAAATTTCGTTTATTTTATTCATACAAATTAACACAAAGCCGTTCATAACTACCTCAATTTTGATGAGTTATAAATTGTAGTCGTCGTATATTTGAATATGATGAAAAGCGAATTGCACGCACTAATTAGCTTACTCGACGACCCTGACGACAACATCTACCATGAAATTAAAAGTAAAATAATTTCGTATGGTGACGATGTTATACCTCATTTAGAAAATGCTTGGGAGACCTCTTTTAACCAACTTTTACAAGAACGAATTGAAGAAATCATCCATTTCTTGCAATTTAACACCATAAAAAAAGGCTTTGAAATTTGGAAAAATTCTGACAAAAAGAACTTGTTGGAAGGTGCTATTATTTTAGCAAAATATCAATACCCCGATTTAAATGATAAAGTTATTACAGACTACATCCAAAAGCTTACACAAGAAGTTTGGATAGAATTAAACGACAATCTTACTGCTTTGGAGGTGGTAAAAGTAGTAAATAAAGTGGTTTTTGAAATACATGGATTTACAGGTAATACCAAAAGTATTAATTCACCTCAAAATTCATACATAAATAACGTACTAGAATCAAAAAAAGGTAACCCTATTTCGCTTAGTATTATTTATCTTTCCATATGCAGAAACCTAAAAATCCCTGTTTATGGTGTTAACGTTCCCGCTCATTTTATCTTAGCTTATTCCGAACAATTAAACGATGTGTTATTTTACCTAAACGTATTTAACAAAGGTTCTGTTTTTTTCAAAAAAGATATTGATCAGTTTTTAGAACAACTAAAAACTACACCTAAAAAAGAATATTACATTCCATGTAACAATACTACCATAATTAAGAGATTAATTCAACATCTTATATATACTTATGATAGCTTAGGTTATCTTGATAAAAAAGATGAATTGACAGAATTATTAAACATCTTAGAAAAATAATAAGGTTAACCCTTAGAGCATTTGGGCTTAGTTTTCATTATAAAAGTGTCATTTCAAGTTTTTTGGAAAGAAAAAGACCAAATTTATATCAAATGCACCACGAGTTACGTTTATTTATGAATAATAACCTTTCTTTTTAACGTTCCATCCTCAGTTGTGATTTCGATAAAATAAATTCCACTATTCAAATTTTTTGTGCTTAATTTATTAGAATTACCAATTATTAATACTTCACCAATTATATTTCTTAAAGAGATGTAGTCTACTCGTTTTGTTGACTTTACATAAATAAAATCTTTAGATGGATTGGGGTAAACTAATAAATCATGGTCATTCTGGAGTTCATCTATACCTATTACATTGTCGTATATGGTTTGCGCTGCATTGGCACTTGTTTGAATGTCAATTAAGCCTTCTCCAGCAATTATTGCAAAAGCAACCTCCACACTATCACCAGCGTTCAATGTTAAATTACCTGTTGAAACAACATGAGCAACGTCTTGTCCAGATGGTAAACCAGCACTTAATCTATTGGTTGAAAGCGAAGTATACTTTTCTGACTTGTTAAACCCATCAGTCAAGTCTATTCCTCCAACACCTCCCGAAATATTATCGATAGCATAATTAATAACTGTACCGGGTGATAACAATTTAACCGCAGCATAAAGTGAATCTGCTTCAATGGATTTAACGTATCCCATTCTTCTTGTTGCATCGAAATCAGCTTTGTTAATCATGGCATTTGAAATATCCCAGTCGGCAAAAATACCAGCGAACAAGTTGGCGTAATTTGTGGTTCCTTCGTTTTTTAGCAAGTATTTAACGATAACAAATTTATCGTTAGGAGCGGTAGCAAATGCATACGATTTTTGTTTTATAGAAATATTTAAAGGAGATGCCGCAAAGTTGTCGTTCATTTCACCAATTAAATCTTTACTCGAAACATAGGGTGGATGGTAAGTTACATTTTTAATCGAACCAAAATCATGCTCTGGAACACTTATGCCTCTTATGCAATCTGAAACCTGACTAGAATTATTGCCTATCATAAAACCTGCCTCATAAAGTAGTTGTTCACCATTATAACTAAATCCTAAACCAACGGTATTATTATCGTCATTAAAACCAATTTTTCCTTTGCTCGTAATTGATGTTTTAACCTGATTTTCTTCAAGATTTATATAGTCGGGATTTAGTGTTACATTAACATATTTATTGACAGCATAAACCCCATTTGAAATAACCATTTTAAATACAACCACCTCATTAAATGGAGCCCCATTTAATACCTCAACCAAAAATGGATCAGCACCATGAACGTAGCTTTCCATCGAAATTAAGCTGGGAATTGTTGTTGTTCCATCTAAAATTGAAACATAGGGAGAAGTTGAAGAAATGGTTACCGTTAATCCACTAATAGCGGCTAAATAATTGGTAAATGTTCCTGTAATGTGAAGTGTATCACCACCGACATAAATATTATTATTATAATCATTAATATCTGTTGCGGTTAATTCGACAAATTGTGGTGCCACAGCAGATAAAGCGTTGTAAATATCAAGCCTTCCGTTGCCTAATTTATCTAAATATGTTGGGTTTAATGGATATATATCGGCAGCTGTAGCTCTAAGCAATGCTGCAATTTGTTGATTGTTATAAGTTGGATGCATTGCTTTAACCAATGCCGCTGACCCTGAAACAATAGGTGCTGCCATAGAAGTACCTCCGTTACTTCCATAACTACCATTACCAATGGTGCTCCAAATGGTTTTCCCTGGTGAAGATATATCAACATAATAACCATAATTAGAAAAACTTGCTTTCAAATCTGCTTGTTCCGACGCTGCTACAGTTAATACACCATTGTATGCAGCTGGATAAAATAATATTTCGTTATCGTTATTTCCACAAGCACCAACCACCAAACAGCCTTTATTTATTATTGCATAATCAATTACATCTTTTTGAAATTGTCCAGGTGTGGTACTTCCCCATGAACAATTGATAATAAAACAACCATGATCAGCAGCATAAACTACACCTTGATATGCTTGGGTTAATATTCCAGCAGAATTAGCAATTTTGATAGGTAAAAATTTTGTGTTAAAACCAACGCTAGCTACTCCAATTCCATTATCAGTAACGGCAGCTACCAAACCAGTAACGTGAGTTCCATGGTCGCTTGTTTCTTGTTGTGCATCATTATCGCCATTTCCAAGGTCCCAACCTACATAATTATCAATATAACCATCGCCATCATCATCAATACCATTAATTGGATCATTATAATTCTTTTTTACATTAGCCATCAAATCGGGGTGTGAGTTATCCCAACCCATATCAGTAACGCCAACGGTAATATTCGTATCTCCTTTGGTTATATCCCAAGCGTTAAAAGCATTTATTTTTATTAAATGCCAAATTTTTGAAGTATCAGTAACAATTATTGGGTCGTTTGGAGTATAGGTTAATTCAGGAATTACGTATGGTTCAGCATATAAAAATATGCCTATTTTTTTTAATCTTTTTGCAACTTCTAACTCAGAAATATTTTTAGTGTAGGTAATTTCATAAATCAACGACAAGTCAACCAAACCATCTCTTTTTTCTGGTTTATGATGAGGAAAAATTTTCTTCACTTGACTAACACCAAGAGCAGAAGAGATTACATTAAAGCTAGAATAATTTATTGCATTTTCATTGCAAAATGGGCTGAATTGACTTTTTACTTTTACAATAACCGTTTGAGGTAAAAACGAAGATGATTGTTGCGCCAAACAAGTTATTGGTATTAAAATCAACATAAACAAATAAAATTTTAGCTTCATAACATTCATTTTAAACGAAGTTAAGCATAAACATAAACAAAATTCTTGTTTATGAACTTTGACTTTAACAACTTTATTCAAAATATCATGGTTAATTTAGTGCCATAATTTTTTAACTATGAGAACTAAACAAGATATTGTAAAAAACTGGCTTCCTAGATATACTGGCACACCAATTGAAAACTTTGGTCAATACATATTATTAACCAACTTTAACAACTATGTTGAGCTTTTTGCTGAAATACAAAATGTAGAAATTCATGGAAAAGATAAGGCTATGCCAAATGCTACATGTGATGGTATAACTATAATAAACTTTAGCATGGGAAGTGCAAATGCAGCTACCATTATGGATTTATTGAGTGCAGTTTCTCCGAAAGCGTGTTTATTTTTAGGAAAATGTGGTGGCTTAAAAAAGAAAAATAAAATTGGCGATTTTATTTTACCAATAGCAGCTATTCGTGGAGAAGGAACATCTGACGATTATTTTCCAAAAGAAGTCCCTGCTTTACCTGCATTTACACTTCAGCGAGCAGTTTCTACAACCATTAGGGAGTTTTCACTAGACTATTGGACTGGAACAGTTTATACCACCAACAGAAGGGTTTGGGAACACGATAACGAATTTAAAAAATATCTTCGTAAAGTTAGAGCTATGGCAGTAGACATGGAAACTGCAACGTTGTTTGTAACAGGTTTTGCAAATAAAATTCCAACAGGTGCTTTATTATTGGTATCGGATCAGCCAATGGTTCCAGATGGAGTAAAAACTGAAAAAAGTGATCAGATTGTAACCACCAATTTCGTTAGAAAACATATTGAAATTGGCATTCAATCGCTAAAAGAAATTAAAGACCATGGAACAAGTGTTAAACATTTAAGATTCTCATTATCTGAAGATTAATGGCTCATCAAACCATACTGAAAGACTTAAAAAATAAAGTTTACCACCCAATTTATTTCTTGTGTGGTGAAGAGCCTTATTACATTGACTTGATTTCTAACTATATAGAAAATAATATTCTGGATGTAAACGAAAAAGAATTTAATCAAACCATACTCTACGGAAAAGATGTAGACATGCTTACTGTTATTAGCGAAGCTAAACGATATCCGATGATGGCTAACCACAATGTGATAATCGTAAAAGAAGCTCAACACTTGGAAAAACAATTGGATTTATTAGAGCCATACCTGAATCAACCCCTACCCTCAACAATTTTAGTCTTTTGCTATAAATACAAACCGCTCGACGGAAGAAAATCGGTGTCAAAAAAAATTAAGTCAAGTTCGATATTTATCGAATTTAAAAAACTTTATGACGATAAAATTCCTAATTGGATTACCATCTACTTAAAAGATAGAGATTATTCAATTACTCCAAACGCTTGTATTTTATTAGCTAATTCATTAGGTACTAATTTGAGTAAAGTTGTAAATGAACTTGATAAGTTAATCATAAATGTGCCTTCAGGGACAACCATAACTCCAGAACATGTAGAAGAAAATGTTGGGATAAGTAAAGATTACAACAACTTTGAGTTGACTAAGGCGATTAGTTCGTTGGATGTATTAAAGGCAAATAAAATAGTTAATTATTTTGGGAAAAATGAAAAAGAACACCCTATTCAAATGGTGATTTCCGTTCTTTTTGGATTTTTTAGTAATGTTTTAATCTACCACTATACGGTCGATAAATCAAGAAATAATATTGCAGTACAACTTAAAATAAATCCATTTTTTGTCTCGGAATACACCACCGCAGCAAAAAATTATTCTATAAAAAAATCGGTAAAAGTTATTGAATATTTACGCGATTATGATTTAAAATCGAAAGGAGTAAATAACGCTACATCCAATAGTGGCGAACTCATGAAAGAACTCATTTTTAAAATAATGCACTAAAATATTAGACCGAATAAACCCTTATTTACGCTTAAATTCTTTATGTGTTTTTTCTAGGATTTTAAATGCAGCTTCTGTAGTAGAAGCTTCAGCATACGTTCTTAATACGGGTTCTGTACCAGAAGGGCGAATCATCACCCATTCATCATTGTCAAAGAAATACTTATAACCATCAATATTTTCAACTTTTCGAACTTCCAAATCATCAAATTTTTTGTAAGAGTTTGACGCACAATTTTTCATGATTTGTTGTTTTTCAACTTCAGTTAAATGCATATCAATTCGTTCAAATTTAAACGCTCCAACAATTTTATACACATCGTCAATAAGTTGCTCAAGCGATTTACCTGATTTTACCATGTATTCGCAAATTATCAACCCCATCCAAATCCCATCGCGTTCAGGAATATGACCTTTTACTGCAATACCTCCAGACTCTTCACCACCTAACAATACATCATCTTTAATAATAATACCTGCAATATTTTTAAATCCTATTTGAACCACTTGGTAATCAAGCCCAAAATAGTCGCACATTTTTTTAACCTTTGGAGTTACCGAAAATGCGTTAACCACTTTACCATTATATTTTTTTTCTTCAACCAAATATTTAATCAACAATAAAATAATGTGGTGAGAATCAACAAATTCTCCTTTGCTATCATATAAACCAATTCTATCTGCATCACCATCTACAGCTAATCCACAATCAATTTGACCGTCAGAAAGTTTAATCATTTCTGAAAATTCTATTAAATTCCGATGTATTGGTTCTGGTGATATTCCTTCAAAACCTGGATTATAATCGCAATGTAAAAAATCAATATCAGGCATTAACCTACGCATTACATTTTGTCCTGCACCATACATGGCATCAAAAGCAAAATTCAAGGTAGATTTTCTAAGCGCATCCATATCAAAATTAGCTTCCACATGATTAACATACATCGTTTCCAAATCAATGTATTCGATTAATCCTTTCTCCACTAATTTCTTAACGTCAAGTATTTCTAAGTTAATGGTATTCGATTCTGGAATTAAATCTTCAACTTCTTGAATCCCTTTTGGTAAAAGTGGTCCACCAAAACTTCCTTTTAATTTAAAACCGTTATATGATGGTGGGTTATGTGATGCTGTAATTACAACTCCCAACGACGCTTTTTGTTTTAAAGTTCCTAAACTAATCATTGGAGTTGAAACAAAACCTTTGGCTAAAAAAACCTTAATTCCTGCATTAGCCAACACTTTAGCGGTAGTTTCTGCAAAAAGTTCACCTGCAAATCTACAATCGTGACCAATGACTACTGAAGGTTTTTTAAAGTTGTGTTTTAACCAAGTAGCCGTACCTATTGCCACTCTTGCTACATTATCTACTGTATAATCTTCAGCAATTATTGCTCTCCAACCGTCAGTTCCAAATTTAATTTTAGCCATTTTGTTATTTTTTACTTTATTTTACAAGATTAAAGTTTTTTTTATAAATATGATTAATCCTTTATCTTATAATGTTATTAAAAACTACATTTGATGTAATTCAATTCAACTTCAATTTATGAAAACAACAATTTTCTTATTAATTTCAACACGTATTATATCGTCTCTATTTACACTAATAAATCCATCAATGAATTGAATGCAGGGGTTCAATTAGCAAAAATTGTATTTTCGTTTTCGGTTAAGTAACCGAAAAATACCAATAAATTTTATAAATAATTTAAACTAAAACCATATGACAGCAATAAAAAAGGGTGTAACAGCTACTCCAATAGAAAAAAAAGTACAACATAAATTAGTAAAAAAGCCAATTGTAGCTTCATACTTTAATCAATATATTAATTTGGTTAAAGACGAAAATGTGATAAATGCATTGAAAACATCGTTTAAAGAAATGAAACATCTTATCTCTTTTTTAAGTGAAGAACAAGGCAACATCGCTTACGCTAAAAATAAATGGACAGTTAAGGAATTGCTAATTCATATAATGGACACAGAACGTATATTTTGTGAAAGAGCATTACGCTTTGCTCGTAAAGACCAAACTGTTTTACCAGGTTTCGACCATGAATTGTTTGTATTAAACTCAACTGCAAATAAACGAACCCTAAAAGATATTTTAAAAGAATACAAAACCATTAGAAAATCAACCATTTCATTGTTCAAAAACTTTACACCAGAAATGCTTGAACAAGCTGGTATAGCTAATGGAAGTCAATTAAATGTTAGTGCAATTGGCTTTATTATTGCTGGACATCAACTTCATCATACCAATATTTTGAAAGAGAAATATCTTAAATAATGAACGCACAAAAAGAAAATTTCCAATTCCAAAAAATTGTCGCCGTAGTTGGTGTAGTGCTTTTTATTGTAAAATTAACCGCATGGTATTTAACCAATTCGGTAGCTATACTAACCGATGCTTTAGAAGGAATTGTAAATGTAATTAGTGCCTTTATTGGACTTTACAGCTTGTATTTATCATCGTTACCTAGAGATAAAAACCATCCTTATGGTCATGGTAAGGTTGAATTTATTTCTGCAGCTTTAGAAGGTACTATGATTGCTTTTGCTGGAATTTGGATAATTTTTGAGTCGGTAAATCACCTCATTAATCCACAAAAAATTAACGAATTAGATTTAGGTATAGTTTTAATTTTTATCGCTGCATTGGTAAATTATATTGTAGGCTATTTTGCAATAAAAAAAGGAAAAAAAAACAACTCCTTAGCATTAGTTGCTTCTGGTAAACATCTTATTTCAGACACCTTTACTAGTGCTGGAGTAATAGTTGGATTATTAATTTTGTTTCTTACAAAACTATTATGGATTGATAGCGTTGTAGCCTTAATTTTTGGCTCCGTAATCATTGTAACTGGTGTTCAAATTATTAGAAAATCAATTTCTGGAATTATGGATGAAGCAGACGAAGATTTATTAAAAAAATTAGTAGAATGTTTAAATAAAAATAGAATAGATAATTGGATTGACTTACACAATTTGAGGATAATAAAATATGGGAGTATTTTACACATCGATTGCCACATCACGCTTCCATGGTATTTTACCGTAAAAGAAGCCCATAAAGAAATCGATTTAATTGAAAAAATAGTGAAAAACGAATTTGGTGAAAGTGTTGAATTTTTCATGCATAGTGATGATTGTCAACCTATTTCATGCCAAATTTGTGAGAAACCTACGTGCGAAAAACGGCTAAATCGGTTTGAAAAGAAAGTGATTTGGACTATCGAAAATATTAGGAAAGACGAAAAACACAGTATATAAAAACAACTCCCAACCAAACATTGAGAGTTATTTTTATACATTATTATTTTTAATGATGATGATTAGTTTCTTCAGAAGCTTTATTATACAATAAAATAGCTACTACAGCACCGATAATAGCAACGGTCATTGAAAGCACCTGTAAAAGTCTTGTGTCTTTTGAAAAAGTGATGTATGCTGCTTGAAATGGCAGCAAAATTATTACAGCAATTATGGCTATGGCAATTAGTTTTTTCTTATTCATAAAAGTTAATTTTTAAAATTATTGTTAGTTATAATGTACCTCTTTTTTCTTGTTCTCGTTCAATAGATTCAAACAATGCTTTAAAATTTCCTGCCCCAAATCCTTGAGCACCCATCCTTTGAATAATTTCAAAAAATAAGGTTGGTCTATCTTCTAGCGGTTTAGTAAAAATTTGCAACAAATATCCTTCTTCATCAGCATCTACAAGTATGCTTAATTTTTCTAAAACAGCAATATCTTCTTTCATCATTTGCATGTGTTTACCCAATCTGTTGGGTATATCCAAATAATATTCGTGAGGTGGAGCCGATAAAAACTCAACGCCTCTTGCTCTTAACTCAGTTACTGTACTAATAATATCGTTGGTTGCCACAGCAATGTGTTGTGCTCCTGGACCTTCATAAAAGTCTAAGTATTCTTCAATTTGCGATTTTTTCTTGCCTTTGGCAGGTTCGTTAATCGGAAATTTTATTCTACCATTACCATTACTCATTACTTTACTCATTAAAGCAGAATATTCAGTATGAATTTGTTTGTCGTCGAACGATAAAAAGTTGACAAAACCCATGGTGTCTTCATACCATTTTACCCATTGGTTCATTTCGCCCCAACCCACATTACCAACCATGTGGTCGATAAATTTTAAACCTACTGGTGTTGGATTATAATCTGATTTCCATTCTTGGTAACCCGGTAAAAATACACCATTGTAATTTTTACGTTCAACAAAAATGTGAACAGTTTCGCCATAAGTATAAATTCCTGAACGAACCACTTCTCCAAATTCATCTTTTTCAACGGTTGGAGGCATAAATGATTTTGCACCTCTTTTGGTGGTTTCTTCCCACGATTTTTTTGCATCTTCCACCCACAAAGCAATTACCTTAACACCATCACCATGTTTGGCTAAATGTTGGTTAATTGGAGATTTTGAATTTAACGGCGTGGTTAAAACTAAGCGGATTTTATCTTGTTTTAATACATACGAAGCATATTCTTTGCAACCTGTTTCTAAACCTTTATAAGCATACGATTGAAAGCCAAAAGCAGTTTTGTAAAAATGTGCCGATTGTTTGGCATTTCCTACATAAAATTCCACATAATCAGTACCTAACAGTGGAAGGAAATCTTGTGCTCCTTCAAATATTTTTTCTAATCCGTATTCTACGTTTTTTATTTCTTTCATCTTACTACATTTTATAAATTAATGATTCCATGATTTATAATAATCGTTAACTTGAAGTTTCATGGCTTCATCAGTAATCATTACAGGGTTAAATGGATCAATCATCACAGCCAATTCTTCGGTATCCTTTTTACCAACGCTTCGTTCTATAGCGCCAGGATGTGGTCCATGAGGAATTCCACCTGGATGAAGTGTAATTTGACCTTTATCAATACTATTTCGGCTCATAAAATCACCATCTACGTAATACAACAATTCTTCCGAATCAATATTACTATGGTGATAAGGTGCTGGAACGGCTTTTGGATGATAATCGTACAAACGAGGCACAAAAGAACACACCACAAAACCAGCCGCTTCCCATTGCTGATGTATAGGTGGTGGCATGTGTATTCTACCAGTTATGGGTTCAAAATCATGAATTGAAAATACATATGGATAATTAAATCCATCCCAACCAACAACATCAAATGGATGATTTTGGTGGTTATATTCCCAAAGCAAACCTTGTTTTTTTGAAAGTACCTTAAACTCCCCTTTTTGGTCGTGAGTGGTTAAATCTTTTGGCAAACGGAAATCACGTTCACAAAATGGAGAATTTTCGAGCAATTGACCAAAATTATTTCGGTATCGCGATGGTGTTAAAATTGGGCTGTGCGATTCGATAAAAAGAATCCTGTTTCCTGTTGTCTCAAAATCAATTTGATAGGTGGTTCCTTTTGGAATAATAATATAATCGCCGTACTTAAAATCTAAATTTCCATACATGGTTTTCAATTTACCTGAACCAACATGTATAAACAACATCTCGTCGCAATCGCTATTTCTGTAAAAATAATCGTTAGAAAACTGTTTAGGAGCAGCCAATCCAATGCTTAAATCTTTATTTACAAATAAAACTTTACGACTGTCGATATAATCTTCTTCTTGTGGCAACGAAAAGCCTTGAAAACTCAATGCTTTCATATTTTTTTCGATGGCAATTTTTGGCGATAAATCTTTCAACATCTTTACTTCCGACACCACTGTAGGTGGATAAAGATGATAAATTAACGATGACATGCCAACAAAACCAGCAGTTCCAAAAAGCTCTTCTTGGTATAAACCTTGGTTGTTGGGTTTTTGAAAGGTAATGTGTCTTTTAGGTGGAATATTACCTAAAGTGTGATATCTTGGCATAGTTGAATGAATAAATTGATAATTGAAAATTGATAATTCAAATTTTCAATTTGTCATTCTGGGTTTCTTTTAAGTTCCTGTTTGGTTCTAGTTTTATGTTTCATAACATAATTTTACACGAAAATATGAAATATAGGCAGATTATTCAAGTATTTAATGAAAAAAAATAAAGATGATATATTTTGAGTCACTTTTGTGCATTATCCTCAGCAAACCACTCTGCATATGAGGTATTGGTTTCTCGTAAAAATAAGCTATGAAGCGTTACATTTTTTGGTAATTCATCTTTTAATAATGAAGCAAAATAAACCAACATGTTTTCGCAAGTAGGTTGAAATGGAACTCGGATAAGTTTGCTCGCACACTCAAAATTTGCTGTATTAATATTGGCTTTTTCGTTCAATACCAGCGCATGGTCGTAAACATCAACCACCAACTCTTTTACTACTTTTTTGATGATACCAAAGTCAACGACCATACCTTCGTCAGAGTCGGAAGTATTGGTTTTTACTTTACCTTTTACCGTAACATTTAACTGGTACGAATGTCCGTGTATGTTTTTACAAGGGCCGTCGTAATCTAACAAGGCGTGAGCCATTTCGAAATGAAACTGTTTGGCAACTCTAATTATTGACATGTGTTAAGTTCAAGGTTTGAGGTTTGAGGTTTGAGGTTCAAAGTTAAAGTAATTTCTGTAAAATTAACTCAATCTGGTTCCAATTACAATAACATCGTCAATTTGTTCCATAGAGCCTTTCCAGTCGGATAAGGTAGTTTCTAAAATCAATTCTTGTTCGTCCATGCTTTTATCATTTATGGCTAAAAACAGTTGTTTAAATTGTTTGTATCTAAATTTTTTACCTTGTGGACCTCCAAACTGGTCAGCAAAACCATCGGAAAACAAATAAACCGTATCGCCTTTTGATAATTTAACCGAATGATTTTGATACAATTGTTGGTTATCAGAGAAACTACCAATAGGGAATCTGTCAACTTTCATTTCGTATAATTTCAACCCTTCGTTAGAAACCATATCTGGAATAAGTTCTACATCAAAATCAAATAAAGTGTTAGTAGAAACAATGTATAACGGATTGTATGCTCCAGCAAATTCTAAGGTTTGAGTTTTTTTATCGAAAGCACAAAGTGTAATGTCCATTCCATCTTTAATATCTAATTTTTCGACTTCCTTACGTAAGGTTTCCTCTACACCTTTGTTTAGTCGGTCTAATATTTCTGATGGTTTAGTTATTCCATACTCTCCAACAATTTTATCGAGCAAATTATAACCAACTATACTCATAAAAGCACCAGGAACTCCATGACCAGTACAATCCACCGCAGCGAATAAAACAAGCCCATCCCCAACCCTTCCTGTTGGGAAGAGAGTCTCTCCCCCTTCGGGGGAGGTAGAGGGAGCTGCGTACAACCAATAAAAATCACCACTTACAATATCCTTAGGATTAAATAATACAAAAGTATCTTTCAATCCATGAGTAAAAGCTTCGTCGGAGGGCAATATAGAATCTTGAATTCTTTTGGCATAAGTAATACTATCAATAATGTCTTTGTTTTTTTGTTCAATTTCTGCACTTTTTTGAACCACTTCTTCGGTTCGTTCTTTCACTTTTACTTCCAACAATTGTTTTTCTTTTAGCAATTGTTTCTCACGATACTTGATAAAAGTTACCACTAAGATAAATACTAATATTACACAACTCAAAATAAACCAAGTACGTTGCCAAAGTGGAGGAGTAATTTCGAAACTGTAGGTAACAGGTGTTTTATTCCAAATATCGTTATTGTTTGAAGCCTTTACTTTAAACGTGTATTTACCTGGTGGTAAAGGCGAATAAGTTGCAAAGGTTTGCTGTGTTAATGGTCGCCAATCTTCATCAGCACCTTCTAACATCACTTGGTAATACACTTGTTCTGGATTGGTTAAACAAATGCTTCCATAATCTATGGTAATTGATTTTTCACGATAATTTAGTTTCAAATGATCTGATAAAGGTCTGTCTTCAAGATTCACCCTTAATCTGGTGATAAAAGTGATTGGCTCTAACTTATTTTCGTTGATGGATTTAGTATCAAGTTTTACAGCACCTTTTATGGTTCCAAACCACAAATTACCATCCTTTTCTTTAAATGTAGCGTTGTTTTTAGATTCAATTCCAATAAATCCCATTTTTTGACCATATGAATAAAATTGGTTGGATTTAGCATCAATTTTATTCAACCCTTTATTAGTTCCTACCCAAATATTTCCATGGTCATCCATATTGATAAGAGAGATGTAATCCGACAATAACCCGTCTTTGACAGTAATTTCTTTGCTAATATTTTTACCATCAAAAATTAGAATTCCATTACCTTCGGTTCCAATTAATATGTTTCCTTTATGGTCTTCATCAATACAAGTTGGAGTGAATTTTAAATTTAACTCGATTTTTTTAATATTTGCACCTGAAATTTTTGTAATTCCTTTGCCTCTTGCACCTACCCATATATTATTTTTTGAGTCTGCAAATACAGCTGTAATATCGTTACCTGCTAAGCCATTGTTTTGACTTAAACGATCTGCTAACTGATTATTTATTTCATAATAAACTAGCCCGTCGGTGGTACCTATCCATAAGTTATTGGATTTATCTACCTCCATAGCCGTGATTAATGGCTGAGACATAAAAGAATTTATTCTAAAATTAACTTCGAATTTATCAGCTCTTGAATTGTACTGCATTACTCCACCACCCCAAGTTCCAATCCAAATGTTTCTAGATTTATCTTGTTTGATATATCGAACTTCTTGAAAAAACAATCCATTGTTTTCGTTATAATTCTTAATAATTTTTTGATCTTTTATCAATGAAATTCCCTTGTTTGTACCAATCCAAGTTAAATTATTATGATCTTTCAAAATAGCCCAAACTTGATTATCGAGCAACCCTTCGTCTTTAGTGTAGGCAATAAATTGTTGTCCTTTGTAAAGCAACATTCCATTTTCCTTGGTACCAAAAAGAATATTACCTTCTCTATCTCCTTCAATGCAACGAATTTTATCATCAATTAAACCTTTATCAGGGCTTATGGTTAACAATGTTTTGTTAGAACTAATTTCTGTAACTCCGCCCCCCCAAGTTCCAAGCCAAATATTGTGTTTTGAATCTTCGTAAATACTGGTTACCCAATTATGAGCTAAGCCATCACGAACATCGTAGATTTTAATTTTATTTTCGGATTTAATAAATTCGTAAGCCCCTCCATTATAGGTTCCAAACCATAAATCACCATTGGTAAGCTCGTACATACAAATAATTTGAAAATACGAGGACATGCCTGGCACAATATAATTTGCAAACTCATCTTTTTGAGCATTGTAGTATTTAACCCCTACATCGGTAACAAAACATATTGTTCCGTCAGCTAGTTTTATTACCTGAAAAACAATATCACTCAACCCTTCTTGACCTTTATATTGTTTAAATTTTATGGAATCAACATTGTTGTTGTATGGATTGGTAATTTTTACAGCACCACTTTTAAACGAAGTAACCCACAAATTACCATCATTATCTTCAGCAAATGACGTAATGTCAGCCCCAATATTTAGCACAATTTGTTTTTTGGAAGGTGTAACCCTAGAAACTCCGCCATCAGTATGACCAGTCCAAATGGTTAATTTTTTATCAATATAAATTGATTTAACCGCTCCTTCAGCAATACCATCCTCAGAAGTGAAATTGACAAAATCTTTACCATTAAATTTTGACAGTCCACTAGCTGTACCTATCCAAACAAAACCATGATTATCTTGTTTAATTGCATAAACACTTGATTGAGACAACCCTTCTTTTACGCTGTATGCATCAAAATGATATTTTTGAGCAAAGGCAGATAAATTAATTAAAAAAAGAACCGACAAGTAAAGCAACTTGTCGGTTAAAATTATTCTAAAACTTTTCATTAGAACTAGTTATTTTTTCATAAAAAAGAAGGTTCCATCTTCATCTTCTAGCCCTGCAATTTTACCAAATTTTGGTTTTTGAGTGGACCCACTTTTTTGAACAGCGCTGCTAACTTTACTAACGATTGTTTCGATTGGAATACATACATCTGGATTGGCAGTTAGTGTATTAGCAAATGTTTTGGTAAATTGAGAATTATCTACAGCCAATTCGTAACCTGCAGATGAAAACACTTGAGACGACTTAAATTTCGTTGCTTGCCAATCACCACAGCTTCTTTCTTTAGAAGTTGAACGCATGGCTTGATAAAATGAAGGACCTGATTCACAAGCATCGGTAACGACAAGCGTATGAGTAATGAATTTTGAATACGATTGCATAGCAGCCTTTAAGTTGTTGATGTTAAAATAGGTGAATTCTTCATCACGTTTTGCATCGACGGGAATCCAGTAACCCGATTCATTGATATATTTGCCGTGACCAGCGTACCATACCAAAATTGAAGTTACTTGATTACTTCTAACCAAATCCCTTAGTTCTATTGAAAAGAATTTTTCCAATTGATTTTTAGTTAAATTAGATTTGTGTATAATATTTTGAATTTTATATTTTGCAAATGCAGATTTCATCATGGTAACATCCTTGGTTGGTCCATCTAAACTTGCGAAATTTTTGTAGTTCGAATTTTCAATAAAAACAACCCACGTTTTTCCCATTGGATTATCACTCAACAAGGCAATATTTTCTCTATTAAAGGTAAAAACTTTTTCAACGGTATTACCATAAATATCTTCAGCTATCACTTTAAAATTTTCTTTATTAAGTACATTTATGGTTGCTGAAAATTTAGGATTTAATTCATCTAAAACAAAACTAGCTGTAGCCCCTTCAATCATTATTTTTTTGATTAAACTTTCATCACTAATTGAACCTTCCACATATAATGTTGGAGCATCAACATCTAAATATATGATTCCATTATCTGATGCATAAGGGGCTATTAATTTTACAACTGGAGCATCTACCTCTGTTTCAATAATTTTATAGGTCCAAGTTTCTGTATTTTGATAAATATCGAATGCGGTAATACTTACATCCTTATTTTCAGACACTGAAAGTTCTAATTCAAAAAATGGATTTAAAGTGTCTTTATTAAAAATTGCATCTTTACCATTAATTTTAATAAAGCCTATGTTGCTTTGATCATTTATTTGACCTTTGAGCACAAATTTATCATGTCCTTTCGACATGTTAAGCTGCCCTGGACTTAACGATAAAGGGTTAATTATCAATAGTGTAGGATTGTTTTTTTCTTTATTTAACTCGTACAATCTTAACTTTGCATCATCAACCAATTTCAATGCTTTCCCATCATAAGGAGCAAGCGTCTTTATCGTTTCATAATCTTTTGTTGCAGATTTAAAATCCAATAACAATTCATAAGCTTTTGCTCTTTGATAATAAATTTGATAATCGTCTTTATTTAATTGAATTGCTTTAGAATAATCAGATACGGCATTTTGAGTTTGATTAACAGTAACATAAACATCACCTCTATTGATATAGTAAAGTGGGTTATTTGGATTTAGTGAAATAATTTTGGTCATATCATCCAGTGCCTTTAAATCATTTTTATTAGCCAAATTGATGTTTGCACGAATGGTTAACGCTTTGATATTGGTGGCATCAATATTTAATGCTTTTTCTAATGATGCCATTGCTTTATCATAATCGTTTTGTTTAGAAAAAGTAAAACCAGCACCAAGTAAAGCATCAATGTTTTTACTATCATAAAAGAGCGCTCTGTTAAAGCTATAACTTGCGTTTTGATAGTCTAATAAACTGTCTTGAGCTACTCCTTTTAGGTAATACATTCGTGCAGTTTTTGAAGCGCCTAATGCGCCATCTGTTATTTCTACTGCATCTTTGTAACGTTTGAGTTCCATTAAAGCCAACACGTTGTATTCGTATGCTACAACATTTTTTTTATCTAAATCATTAGCGATAGAAAGTGTTGTGGTGGCTTCATTAAATTTATTGGCTTTATAATAAACTCTACCCAAATTAAATTGGTATTCAGCAACTTTTGGTTTTATTTCTGTTGCTCTTTTTAAATCCGATATCGCCTTATCCAATTCATTGGTTGCTTCATAACACAATCCACGTCCATTCCAAGCTTTATCATGGTCAACTTTAGCTTCAACAACTTTTGTGTATTCGGTAACTGCTGTTGTATAATCTTTGGCAACAAAGGCTTTATCAGCATTTTTTATCCAAGCAAAATAGGCTTGCGATGAAGCGTTCAAGGTTAATAAAATAGCAACCAGACTGATTAATATAGATTTTTTCATTTTTATAACTTTATAATTTATTCACCATCAATGATGGTTCAAATTTAATTATTTTTTCGATGATGATACGTTTTTAATAGATGAATAATAACGATTTTATTCACATTTTTAGCTAAAAAAGCTATCCAAAATTGATACCTTTGTACATGCGTTTATGAAAAAGAAAGACAAAATAAAATTATTGGTTTTAGCTATTCTTGTTACAGTCATGAGTATGACTTATTTTCTATATGGAAAAGAATCTATAGTTATGAAAATAGTAGTTGGATCAAGTTTTTTATGTTGGCTTGTTACCATGTTTTATTCGAATCGAAAATTCAAGGAATAGAAGGAATAGTTCAACAATAATAATTTTTAAGTTTCACATTTTTGCTCTTCAAAATTTCTTCGAAATTGAAACTTTAACTTTACTGAATGAAAATTTTAATTATTGAAGACGAAAAAGAATTGGCAAATGATATTGCTGAATACCTTTCTAGTCAAAACTATATATGCGAATTTGCCTCAACATTTAACAGTGCACTAGAAAAAATCGAAATGTACGATTACGACTGTATATTGTTAGATATTATGTTGCCTGGTGGAAGTGGTTTAGATTTATTATCTATTATTAAAAAAAGACAGCGGCAATATGGTGTTATTATTACTTCAGCAAAAAATGCATTAGAAGATAAAATTATTGGCTTACAAATTGGTGCAGACGATTATTTAGCTAAGCCATTTCACCTCTCCGAATTAGCTGCCAGGATATACGCCATTATTAGAAGAAACCATTTTGAGAACAACAACATTTTAAAAACAGGCGAAATAGAAGTTGACATTTTAGCTAAATCGGTAAAAGTTAATAATACACTGGTTACGCTCACGCGAAAAGAATTTGACTTGATGTTGTTTTTTATAGGAAATAAAAACAGAGTAATTTCTAAAAGCGCATTGGCGGAACATTTATCAGGCGATTTTGCTGACATGCTCGACAATCATGATGTAATTTATGCCCATGTTAAAAATCTAAAGAAAAAACTTTATGAGGCTGGATGCCCTAATTATATTAAAACAATTTATGGCACAGGTTATAAGTGGGAAATATGAATAAACTGCTCAACAAACCATTTAAAGCTTTTACGCTTTACGCATTATTTATACTTATTTGCAGTATTCCAATTTATTATTTGGTTGTAGATAATATTTGGTTAGAGGAAATTGATGAGCATAACAAAAGTATAAAAGAAAAAATAGAACAAAAATTTAACAGCGATAAAATTGATACCAACGAATTAACTAAAACTATCCAAATTTGGAATTCATTAAATGTGGGCTCTACCATAATTTCTTCAACCCCTAACAGCATAAAACCTGATAGTATTTATACCAAATTGGGTAAAATTTATAACGACAAACTTCGAACACTCTCTTGCTATATTCAAATTAAAGGCAAACCATATCATTTATTGATACAAACTAATACCGAAGAAACCATAAGAACATTACTTGCTATTACAGTAATTACATCACTCTTCTTTTGTTTTTTAGTGATAGGATTTATTTATTTAAACAAAAAAATTTCATTAAAAATTTGGGGACCATTTTATTCAATGTTGGATAAAATAAAACTTTTCGACTTAAATAACAATCAGAAATTATCATTTCAAAACACTGATATTGAAGAATTTAACGTGTTGAACAATGAGTTGAATAAGTTAATTAATAAAAACATATCGGTATATAATCAACAAAAAACGTTTATTGAAAATGCCTCTCACGAACTACAAACACCATTGGCAGTGCTAAAATCAAAAATCGATTTATTGTTGCAAAACAAACATTTAACCAACGAACAATCCGAAATTATCAATACCATTAGCAGTTCAATTTCAAGGGTTTCTCGAATAAACAAAAATTTATTGTTACTCTCAAAAATTGAAAACAAACAATTTTCAAAAAATGAACCTGTTAATGTAGTGGCAACATTTAACGAAAACATTGAAATACTTGCTGACCATATTGAGGACAAAGGACTTTCAATTTCAGTAATAAATGAATCCAACCCAATCCTAAGCTGTAATAAAATGTTACTTGAAATATTGATCACAAATTTGCTCATTAACAGCATTCGACATAACGAAATTAACGGTAAAATAATTATTGAAGTTAAAGCACAAAGCATTAGCATATCTAATTCTGGAAACGTACCATTAGATAGCATTGCAATATTTCAAAGATTCGTTGTTTCATCATCTGAAACCACCAACAGTGGGTTAGGCCTCTCTATTGTTAAAGAAATTTGCAAACGATACAACTGGCAAATAGAATACTCTTTTTCCAATCAACTACATATATTTTTGGTGAAGTTTTAGAAAATTCAAATTATCTTCTAAATTGAGTCACATCTTTGTGCCATAAACTTAAAACCAATAAATTATGACACCTACACATTTGCATTTAATCATTACTCATTTACCAATTTTTGCTTCAATATTAGGAGGTTTAGTTTTGGCCTATGCCATCTGGACTAAATCCAATCAAACAAAAATTGCCGCATACGGTTTAATGATAATTTCTACGCTTGGTGCAGTAACAGCTTATCTTTCGGGTGAAGAAGCTGAAGAAACCGTAGAAAACATCCAAGGAGTTTCTGAACGAATTATTGAACAACATGCCGATTTTGCAGTAATTGCTTTAGTTTCGTTAATTATTTTAGGTGCAATTGCTTTATTAGGAATATTAGTATCATTAAAGAATCACCCATTAACGAAAACCATTGCATTTGTAACTTTAGCTATATCACTTATTAGTTTTGGATTAGTGGCCCGCACAGGCTATTTAGGAGGACAAATTAGACATACCGAAACAAGTACAAACCTCAACAATCAAATGGAGCAAAATGCCGAAAATTCTGATGAAGAAGGTGATGAAGATTAAATTTATAAAAAACACATGAAAGATTCCATATTTTCAAAATACGTTACACCATTTTTTCAATGGTATGCATTAATGATTATAATAACCATTGTTATTGACTATTTCTTGCATCGATTAAATTTAATAGAAGTTGGTCGTTACTTAGGTTACCTTGGAACTTTTATCGTAATTATTTCATTTTATTATTCGTTACGTAAACGAAAAATAATAAAAAGTGGCTCACCAAAAAAACTACTTGAGTTCCACGAATACCTCGCTTGGATTGGATCGATATTTATTTTAGTTCATGCTGGAATTCATTTTAATGCAATATTACCGTGGTTGGCCATATTGATGCTTCTTATTTCTGTTGCTACTGGATTAATTGGAAAATTTATTCTACATAAATCCAACGAGAAATTAATACAACAAAAGCAACTTTTAATTGAAAAAGGACAAGCTCCTGAAGAAGTCGAAAAACAAGTTTTTTTTGATGCTATCACCGTTGATTTAATGAAAAAATGGAGAGTAGTTCACCTTCCAATAACTATTGTTTTAGGAATACTCGTTATTCTGCATATCGTTTCCATAATAATATACAGCAAATGAAAAATTTAATTATTTTGGTAATAACAGCTTCGTTGGTTTGGCTGATGATGAAATTTCCAAAAGAAATGATTAATCCTGGAAAATTAACAGTTGTTCATCAAGAACTTAACAATAAATGTACTGCATGCCACGATATGTTTTGGGGAGTTTCATCACAAAAATGTATGGTGTGTCATCAATTATCAGAAATTGGAAAAGATTCGCTTGGAGATAAAAACTCGATACTATTTCATGAAAATTTAAAAAATCAAGCCTGTACCAATTGCCATTCTGATCATAAGGGACTTCATCCAACAAGTTCAATTGAAAACTTTAATCATAATTTACTTGCTACAAATCAGCAATCAAACTGCAACAGTTGTCACAATAAACCTACTAACCAATTACACCAACCATTATCTAATTCATGTAACGAATGTCACACTACAAATTCCTGGAAATCGACAAAAGCTTTTAATCATAACATGATACAAGATAGTACAAAAAACAATTGCGTAGCCTGTCATAAAAGCCCAACAGATAATTTTCATAGTTCATTTAAAAACAATTGCACCTCGTGCCATAATACAGATAAATGGAGACCAGCAAATTTTGAACACTCAAAATATTTTGTTCTTGACCGCAATCATAATACAACCTGTGTAACTTGTCATGCCAACAACAACTTCAGCACATACAGCTGTTTTGGCTGTCATGCTCATACTCAAAATAATATTATGGGAGAGCACCGTGAAGAAGGAATTTTTAATTTGACCAATTGTGTTAAGTGCCATAGAAGTGGTAATGAGCATGATATAATAAACAACATTAATTCATCTAATAATAGGATGGGGAATAATGGAGAAAATAACAGAAAAGGTGAACATGGAAATGACGATGATGACGATTAATCAATTTTTGCAATAAACGTTAATTGGTGTTACAATAAACAAATCTGTAACTTTGTCTTTAAAATAAATCGAATGATTGACTTTAAAAATATACAAACCGAAATTGATGCTAGTTTTTTATATAAAATTCTTTCAGACAATGAAGGTGACGAAAATGTAGCTAACGTTTTTCGTCAAATGAGTGAGATTGAATTAAGTCATGCCATTGCTTTCATGGAGAAAAATAATTTAGACACAACTAAATTACCACCTCCTTCAAAAAGAGCTAGAATACTGAGCTTTATTGGTAAAATATTAGGCTATGACTATGTACTTGGAGTATTGTTAGACACAGAAAAGAGCATATCATCCAACATTCTTATAGCTCGAAAAAAGACAAAAACTATCACTTCATTTTCAGACACAGCCCATGTTACTATTTTAAAAAATATTCTTAACAATAATTCCAATGTGTCTGGCTCAAGCTTAGCTCGTTTTGAAAAAAGACACCGTTCAGTTGGCGGAAATGCACTTCGAGCGGCTGTATTAGGAGGTAATGATGGGTTAGTATCTAATTTTAGTTTAATAATGGGGGTAGCGGGAGCCACTAGTGGTCAAAGCGAAGTTTTACTTGCTGGTCTTGCTGGTTTATTAGCCGGTGCTTTATCTATGGCGTTAGGCGAATGGATTTCTGTAAAAAGTTCTCAAGAACTTTACGAAAACCAGATGCAGCTAGAAATGGAAGAATTAGAAGCCAATCCAGAAGGTGAAGAAAAAGAATTGGCACTAATTTATTACTCCAAAGGGATTCCTGAAGAACAAGCAAAAACGATGGCCAAAGACGTGATGTCTGACAAAGACAAAGCTCACGGAATTTTAGTTAAAGAAGAATTAGGTATCAATGCTGAAGATTTGCAAGGTTCGGCAATGGAAGCTGCATTAGCCTCTTTTATATTATTTGCTTTTGGAGCTGTTATCCCTCTAATTCCTTTTTTCTTTTATGGTGGACTAAAAGCTGTAATAATTAGCACTGTAATGAGCGCTATCGGATTATTTGTGATTGGATCAAGTATTACTTTATTTACTGGTAAAAGTATTTGGTATTCAGGATTTAGACAAGTAATTTTTGGGCTAATTGCAGCGGCTATAACTTTTGGAATAGGGCGACTAATTGGTGTTTCTATAACCTAAAATAAATGCGTGTTAATTAAGAAAGTTTCGTCTTATTTTTTAGTGGATTAGCATACATTTTAAGTAGAATTTGTCTTGCTTGTAAATTTCCTAGCAATTCTACCGAGGCTAATTTTTTTTCCACATATTTAATAAAATCTTGTTTTTCATCTGAACTATAATGAGACTCAAACGTATTGCTATCGTTTAACAAATCATAAGAAATATAATTGTTTGGCCACAATTGATAATGTTGAAATATTTCTTCATCAATAATAGTTGAAAGGTTTTTCAACAATTCGTTTCTATTTTGATGTGGCGAAAGATTTGAAATTTTCTCATTTAATGGGTTACAAAAACTCAATTTCACATTTCCCTTTAACCCTTGAATACCAGTTAAAATATGTACATAATCTTCATTTGCAGCTTTAACGTATGTTTCTCCATTAGTCTTTGCCATTAACTCTTTAAGTTTCATGGCATCGCAAGGATCATACTCGTACGAAATACTCACCGGCATGATGTTCATATGAATTAAATGTTGATACAAGTCTGTTTTGGCCGACAAAACAAACATTTTTAATAATCCAGGATTGGTAAAATCGTTTCCATCTTTTGCCCTACCTTCTCGTTGAGCAATCCATACTGATTGTTTTTTTTTATTCAGCACATATTGAATATACGACGACAACTTAACCGAAGCCATAAACATATCTTGCTTAGGCAAATTTCGTTGAACAACAAAACTTCTGTTTAACCTCACCAAGTCTTTAACCCAAGGAATATTTAATAAATTACTTCCAATAGCAATTTCGCAACCATCAAAGCCATTGTTTATTAAACCATAATTAATAAATGCAGAATCTAATACAATATCTCTATGATTAGATACGAACACATATTGCGTATTTTTTTTTATATTCTGAAAGTTCTCAAATGAAACCTCTTTAATGGTTTCTTCAATCGATTTTAAAATAGTAGAACTCACAATTTCTTTTTGAAATTGAATAATACTTTGGCACGAAAGTAGCCAAGTTCTAACATGTTCAGGGGTTAATTCTGGATGATACAATTTTATGGCATTCATTAATATCTCAACTTCAGCCAGTCTTGTAGCCACTTCTTGGTATTCACCATCGGTAAAACATCTTATATCATCAAAATTTTCCATCAATTATTTTTTTTACAAAAATATTATCTATTTTTAAGTTTTGCTAATTTAATCTCGTCATGAAAAAATCGCTCTATTTTTTAACTGCATTTTTTAGCTTCGTTTTAATGGGATGTCCCTATCAAAGCGATGTAGAATTAAGTACTTATGAAGAATCATTAAAAAATGATAAGAATTTAGAGGGTTCGTGGATTGCTTTTCATGATGACGGCACCAAAGATCAACTTTTTATTGAGAAAATAGCTAAATCGGTTATGGAAGTTTCGCATAAAGAATTGGATAAAAATGATCGATCTAAAGGCACTAACAAATACAGAATTTATGCAACAAATTTAAATGGTCAACTATTGTATAATATTGAAACCAAAGAGGGGAAATATTTATTTGCAAAATATGGTTGGACGGGTAAAAATGAATTTTATGTTCAAACTATCAATGAAGATTATATGAAAAACAACTTTATTGTTGATTCTGTAAATACAGAAAATTTAAAATCGTTTTTGTTTGACAACGTTCAGAAAGACGATTTATACGACGATAAAGTTGAATTTTATCGAATGGATTCTCCAGAATATTTAAAGGTAAAGATGTACATGAAAAAATCAGGTTTTTAATTATCTTTTTTTAAAACTTCCTCTTTCTCCTTTTTTATGCTTTTTGAATAATTAACGTTAAAATTAAACTCTCCATTATTTTTTTTATACTCAATTAAAGCAGATGGAAAATCAAGTTCCGAATCATCAACTCCTTCTCGCTTTTTAACCAACTCCATAACAAACATAAAAGGTTCTGCCCCTTTATCGCCTTCAAAAGTAGAAATTGCAATGCGTTTTGGCAGATATCCTTCTTTTACCAACTCTAACGTATAATATTTTTGGAGTTTTAAATCATAAGAGAATTTTTTACCCCATACCGTAGTCGAAATAAGTGTATTTTCTTCATAAAGGTTAATGGTAACATTGTGCATACTTTTATTCTCTTCATTCACCATGTATCCAGAAAAATTCACCTGACACTCAGTTTTAGCAGCTATAAGCAAAAAACATAAGAAGATGTAAACATTTTTCATATTCAAAATTTAACACAACATGGGTTTATTTATACGAACTTAACAACAATTTTGTTACAAAAACATTTTTAGATGTGAAATTATCAAGACTAAATAATCCTGAATTATTTTAAATAATTTTTCCAATACATAAAAACAGTTTAAATAAGTATAAATAACAACTGTAAATAATTTTAAAAACTAAACATTTTAAAAAATAGCCTTGACTTTAGTTCAAGTATTATTAATTTTGATTGAGAATAAAAATTAAACCATGTCGTTAAAACAGTCGTTAAGCTTTAAATTACAGCAGAAATTATCTCCACAACAAATTCAGTTAATGAAATTGTTGCAATTACCTACTGTGGCACTTGAGCAACGTATAAAAGAGGAAATGGAAAACAATCCTGCTTTAGAAGAAGGAAGCGAAAATGAACCTGATGAAGATTTTTCATTTGAACAAGACGATGAATTTGATAGCGTTGAACCAACAGAAGCTGAAAAGGAATTTAATTTCGACGACTACATTAATGATGATGAAACACCTTCATATAGATTAAACACCAACAATCAGAGTGCTGATGATGATGACAAACAAACCCCATTAAGTGGAGGAATAACCTTTTACGAACTCTTAGAATCACAACTTACACTTTTCGATTTTGATGACGAAGATTATGAAATTGCCCGACATATTATTGGAAGTCTTGACGAATCGGGTTACTTACGTAGAGAATTATTGTCCATTGTAGATGATTTAGCTTTTACCCAAAATATTATTACCGACGAAAATCATTTAAAAAAAGTACTTGGCATTATTCAACAATTCGACCCCCCAGGCGTTGGTGCTAGAACGTTACAAGAATGTTTATTACTTCAGTTAAAACGTAAAAAAGAACACTCTTTAACATTACTTAATGCTAAAGAAATTATTGAAAAGTATTTTGATGAATTTTCTAAAAAACATTTCGATAAAATTGAAGAACGACTAACTATTACCGAAGAAGATTTAAAAGATGTCATCGACGAAATATTAAAATTAAACCCAAAACCTGGTAACTCGTTAAGCGAATCTACACGCATTATTCAGCATATTATACCTGATTTTATTATTAACGTTTACGATGGTGTTATTGACCTACAACTCAATAGTAGAAATGCTCCAGATTTAAAAATAAGCAGAGAATACCATGAAATGATGCAAGGGTATAGAGATTCGAGAGAAAAACCTTCAAAATCTCAAAAAGATGCATTGATGTTTGTTAAGCAAAAACTTGATTCAGCAAAATGGTTTATTGATGCCATTAAACAACGTCAAGACACCTTATTGCTTACCATGGAAGCCATCATTCATCATCAAAAAAAATACTTTATGGATGGTGATGAAACCAATATTACACCAATGATATTAAAAGATATTGCCGAAGAAATTAACATGGATATTTCAACCATATCGAGAGTAGTAAACAGTAAATATGTTCAAACGCCTTATGGTACTTTTTTACTCAAAACTTTTTTCTCCGAATCACTTAGCACCGATAGTGGTGAGGAAGTTTCTAGTCGTGAGGTTAAGAAGATTTTACAAGACGCTATCGAAGATGAAAGCAAGAAACGGCCATTAACTGATGATAAACTTTCAAAATTACTTAACGATAAAGGTTACAATATTGCCCGAAGAACCATTGCAAAATACAGAGAACAACTTAATATTCCTGTGGCACGAATGAGAAAAGAATTATAAATGTAGCCATGAAACTTTTAGCCAAAATTATCTCCTATATATTCCATCCATCAACTATTCCGACCTTAGGAATTGTTATCATTTTTAATACCAACTCCTATATTAATTATGCCCTGCCTTACGAATTAAAAAAAGCGGTAGTATTACTCACAATGGTGAGTACTTTTATTATTCCAACTTTATTTACCCTACTTCTTCAAAATAGGAAATTAATTAATTCCATAGAAATGGAGACTGCTAGAGAACGTATTTTACCTTATGGTTTTACTATATTTTTTTATTTTTTCACCATGTACATGATGGAAAAAGTGGCTATTCCACCAATTATGTACAAGTTTATGATTGGAGCCACTGTATCAGTAATTCTTGCTTTTATTATCAACCTGAAATGGAAAATTAGTGCTCATCTTATTGGAATGGGTGGATTAACGGGAGCTTTAATAGCCATTTCATTTGTATTGAATCTCAATTTAATATCCGTAATTGCTTTTACATTTTTAGCCTCTGGAATGGTAGCTTCATCAAGATTATTGCTCGAAGCACATACCAGCAAGCAAGTTTATGCTGGATTTTTTGTAGGATTTATTTGCCAAATCTTAGCTATCAACTTTTAAAGAACGTTGCGATTCTTTTTTTAATTTAAGTTTATATTTTTTATCGCGTTGTGCATTTGATAAAAATTTGTCCATTCGGGTGTCCAGCAGTATTGCGTGATGTATCGAAAATTCCAATTTTTAGCATAAAAAGTGTTTTCTTACTTCGATTAAACTCAGTATAAACTTTACTTTTTCTTTCAGAAAAAACTCGAAATGACACTTTTTTATTGAAAACCAAGCCCAAATGCACTAAGGTTTTTATATTTATTTGAAATTAGATTATTTTTCTTAGCACAAAAATCGTTTGTAACCGATCTAAAATCAAAACACCCAACACTATTTATATAATGTTGGGTGTTTTTAGCAAAATACCTCACTTATGTGAGTTATTTTTTGGTAATCTATACCTATTCTAATATTCGTCTTCGTTAAAGAAGAAATCTTCTTTACTTGGGTAGTCAGGCCAAATTTCTTCAATACTATCAAAAGCTTCGCCCTCGTCTTCCATTTCTTGTAAATTTTCCACCACTTCTAGTGGTGCTCCTGTTCTTATAGCAAAATCTATTAACTCATCTTTAGTGGCAGGCCAAGGTGCGTCTTCTAGGTGTGAGGCAAGTTCTAATGTCCAATACATAACTTAATTTTTTAAAAAATTTCTACTACTTTTCACTCTTTACTCACCAAATTTTAGGTGTGTTTAAGATTTACGCAAAAATAGATTTTTTGTTCACACTTGCAACACTAAAATATTCACAGGTGTTGATAACTTATTTATTTGTTTTAGAAGACCTTTACATTCTAGCTTTCCAAGGAATTTCATCAGCATTTTTTTCATTTGCTAATTTTCTTGACAACACAAAAAGATAATCTGAAAGTCGGTTTAAATATTTAATCGTTATATCTTGAATCTTATCGGTTTCGGCTAAATGCACCACCAATCGTTCAGCCCTTCTACAAACGCATCGAGCAACATGGCAAAACGAAACCGTTGGATGTCCGCCTGGCAAAACAAACGACTTCATTTCAGGTAAAGAAAGATTCATTTTATCAATTTCATTTTCTAAAAACACCAAATCTTCTTCATACAATTGAGGCACTTTTACTTTTGAATTACCTGGTTCAGTGGCTAATATAGATCCAAGTGTAAATAATCGATCTTGTATCTCAATCAACACATTTTTAGTAATCTGTTCAATTTCTTGGTCACGAATTAGCCCTATGTATGAGTTAAGCTCATCAACAGTACCATAGGCTTCAATCCTTAAATGGTGTTTAGGTACACGTGTACCACCAAATAAAGAGGTTAATCCGTTGTCGCCAGTTTTTGTATAAATTTTCATGATTACAATTTTAGGTTGGAAAATTACCCAATGAACACTGGACTATGAAAATTCTTTAGGAAATTTTTGCTGAATCAAATTTTCAATATCCATTAACATATTATCCATTTTATTTAAATCCAACTCGATACCCAGTGTTTTTATGGCTTGCTGAGTTTTACGTCCTACATAGCCATCAATGTTTCCGATGTTTTTTCCGAGTCGGATAAGATACGATTGTAATAGCGCCTCATGCTGATGGTCTCCAAAATCATCAACATTTACCCCAATAGCTAATATAGCACTTATTGCTGCAGCATGATTGGGTGTATAATTTGTTCCTTTTTTATCTAAATAATATTGTAACACCAGTTGATGACTTCCTCTACATTCAAAATGCCAAGCTTCCGATTTTGTAGTTTTGGGGACTGAAATAATAGGGTAAACGCCATGATTTTCCGCAATTTTCCAAAAATTGGCTAACGAAATATTTAACGCTCCTAAACTTAAATCGAATGCCCTACCCGCTTCATGAAAACTTCCACCTGGAGCGGGGCTAAATGCCTTTTTTTTCCCAGAAACATAATCGTAATGAGCTTGCGCTTGCATGTCGTAACTTCTATACAAATCGCTTAAAATAAGTTTACCCCCTTGCTTAGCCAAATCTTTTGCTATATTAAAAATTGCAGCACTAGTATCTGGAGTACATTTTGCCATTCGCGCAGGCAAAGGGAGTAAATCGCCTAACTTATTTTTATAAATTGAAACCAACTCAATGGTTTGTAAAGGTGTTTTCATGGGTTATTTTTTTTATGAAAAATAAGACCATATTTTTAATTGACACATTCCTTTATTATTTTTTTCATTATTCATTTTTTTATCAATTTAACGCGTGGTGCATTTGATAAAAATTTGTCCATTCGAGTGTCACGTAGTATTGCGGGATGTATCGAAACCACAACGTAGCATAAACCGAATAAAGTGAGTTCACGAACACCTATAAAAAGATAAGCAAAAGTGAGTAATACAAAAGTTTAACATAGACAATGGATTGATAATTCAAATTTTTGAAAGAAAAAGTGTTTTCTCAATTCGATTAAACTCGATATACATTTTACTTTTTCTTTAAAAAAAAAATCAAAATGACACTTTTTTATTAAAAACTAAGCCCAAATACACTTCGGGTTAATATAATTCCCTTAATTTCGCTGTTATGATTACACAAGAACAAGTAAAAGAATTAGTAGATCGCCTGGCTGCGTTGAGGGGGTATCTTTGACGTTGATGCCCGACTAATTGCTCTTGAAGAAGAGCAACAAAAAACATTAGACCCTAATTTTTGGGATGATCCGAAAGAAGCCGAAAAGCAACTTAAAGTGGTAAGTAACATTAAAATTTGGACCGATGGTTTCAAAAAAATTGCTGCTTTGGTAGATGACATGAATGTTATTTACGACTTCTTTAAAGATGGTGATGCTACCGAAAACGATGTTGAAAACCATTACAAAACTACACTTTCTGCACTTGATGAGCTGGAATTTAAAAACATGCTTAGTGAAGAAGAAGATACCTTAAGTGCTGTTTTACAAATTACTGCTGGAGCTGGAGGTACTGAAAGTTGCGACTGGTCGTCGATGCTCTACCGCATGTACACCATGTGGGCAGAAAAAAACAAATACAAAATAAAAATACTCGATTTTCAGGATGGTGATGTAGCCGGTATAAAAACCGTTACCATGGAAATTGAAGGTGAATTTGCTTTTGGTTATTTAAAAGGCGAAAATGGTGTTCACCGTTTAGTGCGTGTTAGTCCGTATAATTCGCAAGGTAAACGAATGACTTCCTTTTCATCGGTTTATGTTTATCCTTTGGTTGATGATAGTATTGAAATTAAAATCAATCCGGCGGATATTACCTGGGATTTTGCACGTTCGGGTGGTGCCGGTGGTCAAAATGTAAACAAAGTTGAAACAAAAGTAATTCTACGACATCTTCCTACTGGAATTATGGTTACCAATTCCGAAACACGTTCTCAGTTAAAAAATAGAGAGAAAGCCATGCAATTGCTAAAATCGCAGTTGTACGAAATTGAAATGCGTAAAAAAATAGAAGCTCGTTCTGAAATTGAAGCTGATAAGAAAAAAATTGAATGGGGTTCGCAAATTAGAAGTTACGTATTAGACGACAGACGAGTTAAAGACCACCGAACAGGTTTTACCATTAACGACCCCGATAAAGTATTGGATGGCGATTTAGATGGATTTTTAAAGGCTTATTTGATGGAATACAGTAAGGTTTAATTGAAAACTGTCACTTCGAGTGCCGACGAAGGAGGTTTATCGAGGAGAGATGGTTTTA
>JAVHRO010000062.1:0-3424 GCA_036171675.1 Vicingus sp.
CCTCTTTCTCCGCCAAAAACCTATAAAGCCCTTGATTTTCAAGGGCTTTTTTATTGCATATATTTCAATGTAATTTCAATAATTAGCAAAACACTATGATTATTTTTGTAAATCGAAAATGAATTACATGATTTAATGAACAAACTAGTTTATTTTATATTTATTCTAAGTTTTATCCTCTCAGGCTGTTCTTCTACTCACAAAATTGAAGCGCTAAAACCTGAACCTGACGATGCTAGTCCATTGGTTTATGATAATGTTTCTTCGTTTATTGATTTACCAATTTCTATTAAATTAAAAGATGTTGAAAATCAACTTAACAAATCGTTGAATGGATTAATTTATGAAGATAGCAATATTGAAGATGACAACATAACTGTAAAAATTTGGAAACAAGCGCCAATAGTTTTAGAAAATAATCAAGTTGGAAAAATAAAAACAATTTTACCATTAAAGGCTTCTATCTCATATCGATATGGAATAAGTAGTCTTGGAATTTCATTGTACGATACGCGAGAAATTAACCTAAACGGCAAAGTAAATTTAGTGAGCAATGTTTCCCTAATCAACTGGAAATTAACAACTCAAACTGAGCTAAAATCGTTAGACTGGAACGAAAGTCCAACCATTACTATCGCTGGTAAAAATATTGCGATTACATATTTAATTAATCCAGCCATTAAGTTGTTTAAATCGGATATTGAAAAAAGCATTGACGATGCTATAAAATCCTCCTTAGATTTTAAATCAAACGTATTGGATGCGTTAGAAAAAATATGTGCTCCAACTGAAATAAGTCCCGAATATGAAAGTTGGTTAAGAATTGTACCAATTGAATTATATGCAACAGAATCCATTTTGCAAAACAATAGTATTGTAATAGAAATGGGGTTGAAATGTAACATTGAAACGCTGATTGGTCAAAAGCCCACTACAAAATTTGATCGCAATAAAATTGTGTTAAAACCTGTGGCTAAAATGCCTGATAAAATTAATGCGAATGTGGTGGCTGTCTCAACATACAATGATGCTTCCAACATCATGACTAAAAATTTCCAAGGACAAGAATTTGGTGAAGGCAAGAAAAAAGTGACCGTTCAAAATGTTAATATTTGGCATAAAGACGGTAAAATGGTAATTGCGTTAGATTTGTTAGGTACAATTAACGGAACTATCTATTTAACTGGTTTTCCGCAATACAATGAAACCACCAAAGAAATCTATTTTGATCAATTGGAGTACATTTTAGACACCAAAAACAAATTGGTTCGTTCGGCAAATTGGTTGCTATCTGGATTGGTGATGAAAAAAATACAAGAATCGTGTAGATACTCCATTAGTCGAAATTTAGAGGAAGGAAAACAAAAGATGTTAGCTTATACTAAAAATTATTCACCCATTGATGGAGTTTTTGTGAACGGTGAAATAGGTGAAATTTCCTTTAAAAAAATTCAATTAACCAACAAGGCTATCATTGCTTTTTTAAACATTAACGGTAAAGTTAATGTTACCATTGATGGATTAAAATAACTTGTTATTATATTTCAATACTCACCGGACAATGATCAGAGCCATGTTCTTCTGGTAAAATTTCAGCATTTTTAACATTTTTAATAAACGATTGGCTTACCAAAAAGTAATCAATTCTCCAGCCCACATTTCGTTCTCTAGCGCCACCTCTATAGCTCCACCAGCTGTATGCTCTTTCTTTGGTTGGATAAAAACATCGAAATGTATCTACAAATCCAGCTTTAATAAAGTTGTCCATTCCATCAATTTCTTCTTGCATAAAACCAGCATATTTGTTGTAGTTGGCTTTTGGATTTTCCAAATCAATAGGTTTATGAGCAACATTCAAATCGCCACAAACAATCACTGGTTTTTTGGTTTCTAGATTTTTTAAAAAGCTTAAAAAATCAGCATCCCAAGTTTGTCGGTAATCCAATCGCTTTAGTTCACTTCCAGAATTAGGAACATAAACCACGGTTAAATAGAAATTATCAAATTCAGCCGTTAATACTCGTCCTTCTTGGTCGTGCTCTTCTTTATTAATATGAGAAAATACTTGTATTGGTTTTGTTTTGGTAATAATGGCGGTGCCAGAATACCCTTTTTTTATGGCCGAATTGGAGTAAATATGATAGCCAGTTAAATTATTTAATACTTCGGCAACTTGGTCATCCTGAGCTTTTGTTTCTTGTAAACAAAGTACATCTGGATTTAACCGATTAATTTGGTCAAAAAAATTCTTTTTAGCTACGGCTCTAATTCCGTTTACGTTCCACGATATTATTTTCATAGTTTTATCAGTTAAAAAAACCAAAATACTAATTTTTATTCTATTCAATCTACAAACAACGTATATATTTGTAACATGTATTCAAAGGAAGAAAAAAAAGCGTTTAAAGTTGAATTTTGGACCAACTTCTCGTTTTATATGAGGAAGTATTCCCAAAAGCATGGGACGATAAATTGGAGCAACTACAAAACTAAAATAAAGGATTTATACTTTAGGTTAGATTTTAACGAAACTGAAGCTCGTTTTTCCATCGAATTACAACACCCCGATAGCATTAGAGAATTGTTTTTTGAGCAATTTACCGAATTAAAAGTAGTGTTAGAAAAAGCTATTGGTACACCATTGGTTTGGGAAGAATTGAATATTAACGAATACGATAAAGCCATTTGCAGAATATATGTGGTGCTGCCTCATGTTAACTTATTTAATAAAGAAGATTGGCCACAAGTAACCACGTTTTTTGAAAAAAAAATAGTAAAACTTCATGTGTTTTGGTTGGAGTACAAAGAGATTTTTAAAAATCTGGAAAGCTGATGGTGAATAGTTTCATTCAGGAATTAGAACAATTAACTCAACAAAAAAATAAATGTGAATCGACCGAATTAGGTGTGTTATTAACCATAAAACCATCTCTTGTTATTCATTTTATTGAGTTCTCGAAATTGAACAAATTCATTGATTTAGCGGCGTGGAAAACAACACACCAACTCGAACAGTCCATTTCTATTTTCGAAAACGAATGGATAGAACATAGAACGCTTGTGTTATCACGTATCAAATCAAAATTAGGATTAACACAAAAAATTTATGCTCGAAAAACCTCAATAATAAAACTAAATAGGATCGAGGCGTATCATTTTTTATTAACTAACCATACCAATGTGGCCTTAAAAACTAAATACAATTTTGGATTAATGTATAACAATGAGATTGTTGCGATTGCTTGTTTTGGACCAATTATGCACAAAAAAACCGAAGGCAAAGGTGAACTGTCGGGCGAATTGATTCGATTTTGCAACAAGCTTGATTATACCGTTGTTGGTGGATTGAGCAAATTAGTAAAACATTTCATTATTCAATATCAAGTAGATGATGTAATGACTTACATTGATAAAGATTGGTCGG
>JAVHRO010000063.1:0-16083 GCA_036171675.1 Vicingus sp.
TGATATTGAAATGATTAGAACAAAACATAAATAACGCTATACTTCGCCAAAAGTGCTTAAAAAAAAATAGTTTTGGCGAAGTTTAGAAAATTTCTTTCCAAAAAAATAACAACGGAAAATAATCTTTGTCAGCCATTAAAAAAACCAGAGCATCTTCTGTTTTTTCATAAAAAAAGAAATTATCGTTACTCATTAAATCAAAATAGGCATGACCGTGTTCTGGTGGCAAAAGTTTTTCAAAAGCTTGTTTTGTAATTCTGATGTCCGTTTCAAATTGGTTTGAAAACAATCTTCCTTCACTAAATCCTTTTGAAAAGAAATAAAATACATCAGGATTTTCATTTATCGAATAAATGGTATTGGGTAAAATATCTTTTTCGAAATCAAAAGACCGCATCTTACGAAAACAGGATTGTGCATCAAGCACTCTGTTTATCGAATTGTTTGGCCAAAAAAAATATTTTGCATCATTTTGTTTAAAAACTGCCTCACAAAGTTTGGTTACAAAAACATCAATTGCTGCTTTATCCTTACCATCTAGTTTCATTAAATCATCAGAATAGTTTGGATAAGCCATTTCAAGTAGTTGATTTGGAATATTGCTTTCAATATGATAAAAACCACTTTCTGCTTCAGTGCCATCACCAAGTAAATTAATGTCGAACAAAATGACACCATCTTTCTTATATGATTTAAAATAATCCATAAATTACTAATGTTTACATCCCAATAAACGGTTTGGATGTATCTAAATTGTCCAAAAGAACTTTACAGGTATCGTTTTCAATAACAACATTAAATTGTATGGTTTTTTGTGTTGCGTTGATGGTGGTTTGGTAAAGCAAAATAATTTTATCATTTTCTTCTTTTTTAGCCTTTAGTTTTAATGGATAAGAAAATTGAAAATTGGTGTAAAAAGCTAATAGTTGCTCGTTGCTATATTTTTCTTTTGTTTTTTTACTGGTATATCGCAACATTTCGTTGTAGTCGCCAGTTTTATGGAGCATTTGAAAAAATGAACCAAATGATGAACCCATAAAAATTGATGGGTTATTAAAAGACATACTTTTTTCTGGAGCTATTTCAACTGCAACTCCCTTAACCTTTTTTTGTTCAATATTGTTAGTACAACTATTAAAAAAAAATTGAATAATAAAAGGTAAGATAATTAGATGTTTACCGAACTGAAAGAATTTTAACTTCATTATTAGCTGTATTATATGTAATGCAAACTTGTTTTTTACATTGATAACAGATGCCGCATTTACCACCTGATTGATTAGGTGACAATGAAAAAACTACTGTACCACCACATTTAGGGCAGGTTATTGAAATTGTAAGCATGTTTAGTTTCTAATTAATATAAAATCTCTTGTGAGGTCACCATTACCAGAGCTCCATTTTCCACCCAATGAATTTATGTCTTGGGCAACCATTGTACATTCAAAAACGCCATCCCATTCTTCATCACCTAGTACATCATATAAAGTAAAAGTATAAACACCATCTAATTCTTCATAATTACCTGTTAATGAACGTTTAGTGCCTTTTGTTTCACCCCAACCTTTTATTTCTTTAGTTTGGGTATTAACTTCTTCGATACTTAAGGTTAGTTGATTTTTTCCGAATTTTCCACTATAAATTCCAATAAATAGTATGGAATCTTGAACATAAACTTCACTTTGATTTAAATATAAATCTTTTTTTTGCTGATTTTTAGATTCAATAATTGATGCTAAAACATTTTTATCTTTAATGGCTTTTAAAATATAAAAAGTGCCATCTGAAAGTTTAAGTTTGACACTAAGTAAATCATCTTTTAAAGTTGATATTTCTGTTCCTCCTTGGAATGTTAGAGGGAGCTCTATTTTTGCATCATATGCTAAAGTCGTATCTAAAGTTTTACTTTCTATAAATTGTTCATCAGACTTAAATAACCTATATTCAATTTTTGTAGCTAATGTGCCTGTATTATAACGTTCTCCTGAGTAAACAGGAAGTACTTGTAATATAAATATGGATGTCGAATCTTTATTCATAAAATACCAATTGCCAGAAAAGTAGGAATTAGTTGTTTCAAATTTTTTGGCTTCTTCATCTGTAATTTGATGCCTTGTAACTGTGTAGTAGCTAAAAAAGCCAATAAACGGGATGAAGAAAACCAACAACGGAACAATTGGTTTGAAAATAAATTTGCATTTATCTATTGAGGCAGGCAATACCTCCTTTTTTTTCTGGCTAATTATATCAATAATGAAAGCTGTTAAGATACCTAAATAAAACACAAACCCAAACAAAATCGAGGGAATTATAAGGCTGTCGTTATAATTATAACGAAACTGTGATTCTCGAACAAGTACATGACCAATAAAATAAAATGAGTAAAATATTGGTAGAGCAAAAAACAAGTGGTATGTTTTTTCAAATTTTAAATATTTCAGGAGCAAGAGAGGTATTACTAAATATAAAATTAAACCGATAATAGAATCAATATTATTTTCACTTATAGGTATGATAATCAATAATGCCGTTAGCGAAACCAATATATGGAATTTGTATGTAATAAAGAAAGATTTAAAATCAATAGATTTACCACCACTTGGTTTTGATATTTCTTTTAAAAATGGTGATGCAATTAGAACTAGGGAAGATATTATTACAAGGATAGGGCCTATTGCGAAACCAGCGTTAACAGATGCACCCATAAAGGAAGAAGAATGACTACCCATTCCTGTAACTACCGTAAGCCCATCAACTAGTGCTAAAATGCCTGGAATAAAAACAAATTTATTTTTCATGTATGCTAAAACAATGGCTGCTACAGCAAAAAGTAAAATATAATACCCATGCCCACATTCAAAACCATTTGCCGAACTTTGAAAACTAGCACCAAAACCACTGACTGAAGATGTCGCCCATGGTAAAAATGGTGTAATTATTAGAACTCCAGCTGCGATGAATGATATTATATTCAAAGAGACAGGCAGATTATTAGTGAAATACTTTTCGGTGTTCTCGTCTTTTACAGTTTTGTTTTCAAATTTTGATTTTTCAAAATCTACCTTTTGTTGTTCTAATTCAAGTTTTTTAATTTTTAACTCAAATTTTTGCTTTTCAAAATCGTTATCATCCATTGTTTCCTATTTTTTATTGTAGTCTTTTTAAATATTAAAGAACAACATAGATTCAAAACAGAATCTATGTTGTTATGAGTAGAAAAATGATAAGATGTATTATCTATATTTTATCGAAATTATTTCGATAACCTTTGAGGCGAAACTTTCTTCCAATTTCATCAAAGTTGCAATTTCACCAATCATCTTTTTTTCAGAATCACCGACAACGCCATCTGAAAATACTAAATCAACAGTATCAACAAATACTGTTTGATAGTGTTTAGGGTCAAGTGCTTCTATCGAAGTGGAAACAATAACTTCAAAACTTCCTGCTATTTTAAGTTTCGTTAAAAATGTTGTAAAGTAATTTGATAAGTCCTTACCTTTTAAAAAACTTTTATTTTGTGCATTATGTATAATAGCCGCTATTTCATCTTTATGTAAATCACCGTCTCCAGCTGCTATGGCAAACATAACATTCATATATGCTTCTTCTGAACTATCAACAGTAAAATTTTTTACATTGTTGAATAAATTGTCGAACATTCCCATTTTTTTTAAGCTTTTTTAATTGATAAAATAATAACATTCGCATCTTTTGGAACGTTATTTTGTTGTTTTAATTTTGCAATAGCTTCGCTTTCAGTTCCGCCTTCCAATTGTAGTCTTGTTCCTGTGGTAGAATTACCTACTTTGTACTTTACTTCATAAGTTGCCATAATTTAATTTATTTTAGGGTTAATAATTTCGTTGATTTTATCTTCTACCAATTTTAAAGCAAACAATTTGCCTTCAGCACTATATAATTGTTTATTCTTATCAGTATTTTGTGCAAATTGTTTTTCTTTCTCTGCTTTTTGAATTTCTTCTAAAAGCCAATTTTTCAATTCTTCCATATTCTATTGTTTAATAAATTTAACACTTGAATTATCTTCTGTTGAAATAAGAAAATAAATGCCTGCCTTAATGCTACTAGTGTTTAATTGAAAATTATTAGTTGTAACATTTACCTCTTTAACTATTCTACCAAACACATCCGTAATTATATAATTTCCTTGCCCATTTTCAATGTTTAAAACATTAGAGGTTGGGTTTGGATAAACTTTTAAATTATTGGTTTGTAGTTCTTCAACACCAACACTAGTTACGTTAAATAAGGAATCCACTTCTTGTTGAGATATTGCACAATTGTAGATGTTAATATCATCAAGTGAACCAGTAAAAGAAGCTGTAGGGTCATTTGACCAGTTTGCTTTTCCAATGTTTAAGTTTCCTGTATTGTCCCCAATTTCAGCAGTTGAAGTTGAGGAATTTTTTAATAGACCATCAATATAGGCTTTTGCATTTCCATTATCAAATGTATAAACAATATGATGCCAGATATTGTTTAAAATGCCATTGCTACTTGATGTATTATAACCTTGAACGCCAGATGGTCCATTTTTCACAAGCATATAAATCTCAGGGTCTAACATTGAACAATTCCATCCAAGCTGATTTGAGCCAGCACTTGTTTGTTTTGATAAAAATATGTGGTCGTTTAATGGTCCGTTCTGAATAGTTTTTATCCAAAATGAAATGGACATTTGATTTGAACTTTGAAAATTAAACAATGAATTATCTAAAACTTCTATATGGTTTAGTAATGACGCATCAAAGTTGTAAGCACTATTAGGATTTCCAAAACGGTCAGGAACAAGTGTTGCGCCATAAACAGTTCCGTTTAAACCATTTCCGCTGCTGTCAGCAGCATTTCCAGAAAAATTATATTGTGCAACTAAACAATTAGAAGAAGTAATTGGAGAAATTGCAAAACACAAATTATTCCAAGTGGCTCCTGCATTTACAGGAAGAAAGACTCTAACCACTCCAACGGATGAATAATTAAATGAAGTTAAGTCAATCCAAATGTCATAAAGAGATGTAGTTGTAGTTACATAATTAAATGGTGATGTAGCAATGTTTTGGTCATAAACAGTTGTGCCAGCACAAAATGAAAAAATAAAATCTTCATTACTGACTGGATACCCAACTCTATCAAAATTACCATAAACAGAATCTATTTTAAATCCAGCAGGAACGATATACTCTTTATAACTCCAACCACCTGTCCATGTATTATCAATACCATCTGGTGTGTTAAAGCATACTGTTTGTGCAAAAGAATTCATAGAAAGAACGATTGCTAAGCTCGTAATAATTTTTTTCATACTTTATATTTTAATGATTATTTACCTTTAATCCACTCAAAAACCAAAAGGTAAGTGAGTGTGTAATTTTTATTTTACCAATTCAATTTTAACAATACATAAAGCATCCATTGTATAGTCTTTGCCTTGAAGGTCATAAGAAATGACCTTTTTATTTTCCCAAACAATTTTAAATTTTTTACCTACTAAATCTGGGTTTGATTGGTCATCTCCAAAATCATAACTACCATAATTATTCTGTCCATAACCGAAATCCCATTCTTCACCTTTTTCATCTTTAAAAATTAAATGGTAATAATCACCAAGTTCAACATATTCGAAAGTTGCAATTATTTCACCACTTGTTGCTACCTTTTTAGGTTCAACTTTTTCAACTTTAACAATACTTTCTGTATTAAAAGATGTAGTATCATTTTTCTTAACTTCAGTTGTAATAGATTTGTCCTTTGATTCACCAGGGCCGCAAGATGTAAAAAGTGAAACAGCTAATAATCCAATTAAAATATTTGTTTTCATATTTTTAATTTACTTTCCCCTTAATCCACTCAAAAACCAAAAGGTAAGTGGGTATGAAATATTTATTTTGTCTTCTCAAAAAACAAATATATAAAACAGTTATGATATATCATAACCACAACAATTGATTTAATGAAGACATTGGTCGAAATGAATGACCAAGACTTTTTAATACAATTAGGCAAACGTATTGCTACACTTAGGAAGGCAAAAGGATATAGTCAATTAGATTTGGGCTCAATAATTGATATGGAAAAATCTAACTTATCAGCCATAGAAAATGGTCGTCAAAATCCTTCCTCGTTAACTTTAAAAAAAATTGCAGATGCTTTACAGGTTAAAGTGATTGAATTTTTTGAAGTTTAAGTGAGATAACAAGATTTTAACAACAGCATATTTATCCCATTACCATTGCATTAACGCTTCGTCAAGTTCCCAAACGGGCAGGTATTTAACACCATCTTTATTTGAGTATGGAAGTTCGTCCATACAAACTATCCATTTTTCGTAATTATCCTTAATGGCAAGTAACGATGATTGCTCTCGTAGTTTAGTGGTATCGTTTTCGATAGTAAAAGCAACTTGAATGTATATACTTCTTCCATTTTTTTGTGCAACAAAATCTATTTCTTTGTTTCTTAAATGCCCAATGTAAGTAACAAAACCATTGTCAATTAATTGTAAGTAAACCAGATTTTCTAATAAATAACCAAAACCATGAGTGTAGCCAGAATACAAGTAGTTTTTAAAAGATAAATCATTTAAATAATACTTCACATTTCCACCCAAAATTTCTTTTCCTTTTAAATCGAATCGTTCGCAACGGTGTATAATAAAAGTTTGTTGAATGTATTCGATATAGTTAGCAATGGTATCATAACTCGTTTTTCTTTTTTTATCATTGTAATAATTTACCAAGTTGGTAATAGAAGTAAGTGTAGCTACATTGTTTACTAAATAAGTAAACACATCTAACAATAAGGCAGTATCTTTTACTTGATGACGTTGAATTACATCTCTAAGCAAAACAGTATCTCTTAAAGCTCCTATGTAATGTCGTTTTGTTTCTTCGTTAGGTAAATGAAACAATTCAGGCAACCCTCCTGTTTGGAGATAGGTTAAATATGAAGCTCTTGATAATGCTATATTCAAATAATTACTATACTCCTTAAAGCTGAAAGGTAACACTGTAATTTGAACATATCTCCCAGAAAGTAATGTTGATAATTCGCCAGACAAAAGCTCGGAGTTGGAGCCAGTAATTACTAATTCTATTTCTTGTGTAAAATCTTGTGATAGTGCATTTATTGTTCTTTCCCACCCACTAATTTGCTGTATTTCATCAATAAATAGGTAATATTTCCCTTTTACTTTAAAATGACTTTTATATTGTTGAATAAATTCGTTTAATTGCTTATAATCGCTAAGAAAGTCATATTCTAAATATTCAGTATTGATGTATAAGGTGTTTAAAGGAGGTACTCCATTAGAAATAAGTTGTTCAATATATTGACGCAACACATAACTTTTTCCAACTCTTCGTTGACCTACCAATACTTTTACAAGTCGATTGTCTTTAAATTGGTAAAGCCAATCTAAATATTTCAATCTTTTATAACCAGTTTTTGGTATTGAATTCCAAAAGTTATACTTGCTTATTGTTTCTATTTTTTTATTCATAGATGAATTTATTGTCAAATTTACAATTTATTCATTTACAAACGAATATTTTGTAAATTATTAATTCATTTAAAAGAAACCACTTTATAACTCTAGCAGTAAAAGTTCTGCATCTTTTTTGAAAGGAGATGTTTCGGATAAGGATTTTAATATTTTTTTTGCAGTATCATCTTTATTTTGGCTCAAATAAGCTAATGCCAATCGGTATTTGCTTTGCTCATACCAAACGGAGGTTTCAGGTACTTGGATAAAGCATTGTACAGATTTGTCAAATTCTTTTTGCTGGTAATTAATTACACCTAAAAAATAGGATGCTGTATCGGAATTAATAGCTACTAATAGATTTTCTGCTACTTGCCATTGTTCTTGTTTGTAAGCATTCATGGCATCATCATAAATACCTTTTGTACTCATTTTTACAGGTAATCCTTCTTCAACTGGCCAATATTGTTGCGCTAATGATGTGTACTTACTTTCAGATTTGTAAAAGTTGAATAAAAATATTCCAATTATTAATGAAGCCGCAACAGCAGAAGTTACCCAATACAATTTTCTAATATTGCTTTTTGGAGTGGATACAATTTCATTTTCCAGTTCTTTGTCTATTTCATTGAACTTGCTTTTTAATTCACTTCGGTAGTGTTGTCTAATTCCTTCTTCTAACTTTTGAAAGCGACTATATTCATGTTTAAATTCCTTGTCATAACTCAAGCGTGCTTCAAATGCAAGAATTTCCTTATCAGTCATGGTTTTTAAATGATAGGCTTTAAATAGTTCAATATGTTCAAATGATTGTTCCATTAAAACAGTAAAATTTTTGAAAGTTTATTTAATTCGGTTATTAATTTTTTCAAACAAACCGATTTTTTAGCTTTAGCTGTATCTGCATTTTTATAATTCAATTCTCTTGCAATGCTGTCCATATCATACTCATTAAAATAATGTAGCTTCAATACCTTCTGGCAATCATCGGGTAATTTGTTGATTGCAGAACTTATTTGTTCTTGTGTGTATGCTTTGTTTTCGTCATCCATAAAATCTTCAAATTCTTTACCCTTTATCAATTGAAGATTATCGTTGTAAGTAAGTCGGCTTTCTTTTTTTATTAAATTGATGATTTTATGTTTTCCCAGTTGAAAAAGATAAGTTTTTTCTGAGCAAATTAATTCAGTCAACTGTCCTGAAACAATATTTTGATGGAAATCAAGAATTGCTTCCTGGAAAGCATCTTTTGCCTGCTCTTCTTTTGCTCTAAATTCTTTGCACGACCAAACCAGAAATTCATTTCGGTATAATCGGTACAAATCAATCAAAGGCTGCTCGTGCCCTTGTTTAATTTGTTGGATGATATTTTGGAGTTGTAAATTCAAAGGATATTTAACTGAGCAACAAATATAGTGTCAATAATTTATTAAACAAGGTAATAATTTTGTTCGTGTTTACTCCAAATTCTTCAATTTCATTTACCAGTATGTGGAGGGATAAATATTTAGAATTACGCAGTTATAAAACAAAACCTCTAACATTTCTGCTAGAGGCTATATTTTAAGGCTTATTAAGCTTTATAAAATGTTTCAAAATAGACTTGCGTAATTAAGGGGAGTCCTTCTCTTTTTTTGTAAGCAATAATTTACCAATAGGAGATTGTTGCGAAATGGAAAAAAATTGATATTGTTCAATTTCCAATTTACCTAAACTTACCGAAACATAAAAATTTCCATTGTTCGTAAAAACCACACTTCCCAAGGCAACTTGTTTTACAGTATCGTTGGTAGTTATTTTAGACAAGGTTGCTTTTAAGTTTAACGCTTCAGAAAGTTGAGAAGTTAATTTCTCCGTTTCCAGTTGAGCCATAGCCCTACCCGTTTCATGTTTATCGCCAGCGCTACTTTTGGTTTCATTATTTGCGGCATCTTGAGCTTCTTGTAATGCCAATTTTATGGTTAAAATATTATCCTCAATAATTTCTAAACATTTTTGATGTAGAACTAATTTATTCATTTCAATTCTAATTGTTATACTTGTTATATGTAATTTTGTACTCCAAACATGAAACAAAATTTATATCTATTTTTTATACTCCTGCTTTGTTTTAACGCTTTTACACAAACAACAAAGCCGCATCAATTATCAGGTAAAATTATCGATAGCAAAGGAGAAGCTGTACCTTATGCATCTGTCGCAGTTTTTCAAACTTCCGATTCGAGCTATATAAACGGAGCAGCCTCCGATATGGATGGGTATTTTGTTGTTATACTAGCCAATGGTAATTATTATGTAAAAGTTACTTTTTTGAGTTTCGAAAATAAAACCATTCCCAATATTATTATTAATAATAAAGATGTTAAGCTAACAACCATTAAACTTTTACCATCATCATTAAAACTTGATGAATTTGAATTTGTAGATGAGAAAAAAACCATGGAAATTGACTTGGACAAAAAAGTGTTTAACGTGGGAAAAGATATTACGGCACAAGGAGGAAATGCAGCAGAAATTCTAAACAACGTACCTTCCGTTTCAGTTGATGTTGAAGGAAATGTAAGTCTTAGAGGAAATGGAAATGTACGTGTGTTAATCAATGGGAAACTTTCGGGATTAATGGGCACCAGTGTTGCTGATGCACTTCGTCAATTGCAAGGAAGTCAAATTGAAAAAGTAGAAATAATCACTAACCCATCTGCACGTTACGATGCCGAAGGTGAAGTTGGTATTATCAACATTGTATTAAAAAAAGACAATCGACAAGGTTTCAACGGTTCGGTTAATGTCGATTTTGGTTATCCCGGAACATACGGCACTGGCTTTAGTTTATCGTATAAAAAGAAATTTTACACCATTTTTACAGGATATAGTGCAACTTACCGTGAATCACCAGGATTTAGCAACTCCACTCAAACATTTACATATCCTGACACCAGTTTTAGTTATACCAATGATGCAGTTAGAGGGAGAAATGAATTATCAAACAATTTTAACCTTGGTACTGAACTTAATTTAAATCAATTCAACTCCATCACACTTTCTGGGAAAGGTAATGTTGGATCAGCGTACAACACTGTTGATGTAACCTATAATGACTTAGATCAACAAAAAAATCCAGTTCAAATTGTAACTAGAAACGAGTATGAAGATAAAACCTTATCATCATACGACCTATCCTTTAATTACCGTAAATCATTTGCCCAAAAAGATCGTTTGTTAACTTTTGATGCACAATATTCTGAAAACAAGGATAATGAAAGCTCTTTCATTGTGCAAAACAACAATGTAAATGAGCTCGACAACCAATATTCTAGCGTATTTAATAATGAAGGTTCAAAAAATGTTTTATTGCAGTCTGATTATGTTCATCCTTTCGAAAATAAAGGAAAATTTGAAATGGGTTTTAAAGCCAATTTAAAAAGTATCGACGACGATTATCAAGTAAGTGATATGGACAAATCGATTAATAAATTTAAAGTTATTACTGATCAAACCAATAAACTAATTTACAACGAAAATGTTTCTGCAGGCTATGTAATGTACGGGCAAAAAATTAATAAATTATCCTATCAATTAGGCGTAAGAACTGAATATTCTGATATTAGAACACAATTGATTACTACCAATGAAATTAACCATAGAAATTACTTGAATTTTTTTCCTACCACTCACCTATCGTATACGGTAAAAGATGAAAACGCTATTCAACTTAGTTATAGTAGACGAATTCAGCGCCCAAGACAATGGTGGTTACTGCCATTTTTTGGAGTGAGTGATTCTAGAAACAATTTTTTCGGGAACCCTAATTTAAATCCTGAAAATACCGATGCTTATGAATTAGGTTACTTATCTTACTTTAAAAAAGGTTCGTTGTTATCGAGCGTTTACTATCGTTATAGCACCAATGTGATGGAACGTATTTTATTTTTAGATGGAACAGGCGTTACTCAACGAATGCCCATTAACATCGGTTTTAGAAACGCATTTGGTATCGATTTTTCTGGCTCCTATCAATTATACAAATGGTGGGATATACGAGGCGATTTTAATTTTTTTAGAGAAATTACCGATGGCACGTATGATAAGCAAGTTTTCTATAGCGACACCTATTCTTGGGAATCAAAGTTAAATTCAAAATGGACAGTAAAAAAGAAATTAGGTATTCAAATGTCGTTTGATTATAATGCTCCTAAAAAAACTACCCAAGGAGAACAATTGGCTAGATATGGTTTAAACATGGGAGCATCAATTGATGTATTAAAAGGAAATGGAACCATTAGTTTTAACGCTAGCGACCTTTTTAACACGCATAAAAGAAGAAGCATCGATTATGGCCCTAATTTCTACTCGCAAGGAGAATTTCAATGGCATTCAAGATTCCTAAAATTAAGTTTTGCCTACCGAATTAACCAATCGAAAAAACAGGCCGAGAAAAATAAACAAAATCTAGAAATGCAAGATTCTGGTGGTGGAATGTAGTCCTTCAAACACCTGTTCTATTGTTGTTAATAATTTGCCGAATTAGTTCAAAATATTTAAATTTTTGACTTATTAAAATCAAATTTCCATACTCTTCTTGGTAACTTCGCAAAACCTGAAAAAGGTTAAATAAATTGCCATTTTTAATCGATAAATACGTTTTTAGCCAAGATGAATAGCAAAAAAATCACCAAACTATTAGTTGCCAACAGAGGAGAAATTGCCACACGAATTTTTAGAGCTGCAACTGAGCTTCACATCAGAACAGTAGCCATTTACACCTACGAAGATCGTTATTCGTTGCACCGTTATAAAGCCGACGAATCATATCAAATTGGTAAAAACGACGACCCTTTAAAACCTTATTTAGATATTGAAGAAATTATTCATTTGGCCAAAAAAATTGGTGCAAATGCCATTCACCCAGGGTATGGTTTTTTATCCGAAAATGTTCAATTTGCTCGTCGTTGTAGAGAAGAAGAAATAAAATTTATTGGCCCTGAGCCAGAAGTAATGGAACAATTAGGCGATAAAATTGCTGCAAAAAACATTGCCCTTAAAGCAAATGTTCCAGTAATTGAAGGCAGCCAAATAGATTTATCGGACGATGACAAAGCTTTTGCCGAAGCACAACGAATTGGTTATCCGATTATGATTAAAGCGGCTTCTGGTGGCGGTGGTCGAGGAATGCGAGTGGTTTGGAACGACGATCAATTAAAAAAATCGTACAACGAAGCAAAAAGTGAAGCTGGAAAAGCGTTCGGAGACGACACCATATTTATTGAAAAATTCATCGACAATCCAAAACACATCGAAGTACAAATAATGGCCGATGAATACGGTAACATGGTGCATTTGTTCGAACGTGATTGCTCAGTACAACGTCGTTTCCAAAAGGTGGTTGAAGTAGCTCCTTGCCAAAATTTATCTGCATCAGCAAAAAAGCAAATTTATCAATACGCTATTGATATTTGTAAATCAGTTAATTACAACAATGTAGGAACTGTCGAATTTTTAGTCGACCCAAAAGAAAATATTTATTTTATTGAGGTAAATCCTCGTATTCAGGTTGAACACACCATTACCGAAGAAATTACAGGCATCGACATTGTGCGTTCACAAATACAAATTGCACGAGGTTACCAACTTTCCGACCCACAAATTTTCTTAAAAAACCAAGAAGATGTAAAATGTAACGGTTACGCCATTCAATGTAGAATCACTACCGAAGACCCTGAAAATGGTTTTACACCCGATTATGGAACCATAGTAGCTCAACGAACTGCAGCAGGATTCGGCATTCGTTTAGACGCAGGTAGTTTATATACAGGCTCTAAAATTTCTCCATTTTTCGATTCCATGTTGGTAAAAATTTCGGCTTCAGGAAGAACATTAAAAGGAACTTGCCAACGTTTGGAGCGTGCTTTAAAGGAATTTAGAATTAGAGGAGTTAAGACCAACATTGCCTTTTTAGAAAATGTGATTACGCATCCCGAATTTCAGGAAGGAAACATTACGGTTAAGTTTATCGAAAACCATCCTGAACTTTTCCTCTTTAAAAGAAAATTAGACCGTGGTACAAAAAGTTTAAGATTTATTGGCGACGTAATTGTAAACGGAAATCCCGATGTAAAATACGTTGACCCATCAAAAATATTTGTTGAGCCAGTTATCCCAAATTTTGACAAATATGCTCCTTTCCCGAAAGGAACCAAAGACATGCTCACTGAAATGGGGAGAGATAAATTTGTGGATTGGGTTAAAGAAAACAACAGCATAAAATATACAGACACCACGTTCAGAGATGCTCACCAATCGTTATTGGCAACCAGGGTTAGAACCAACGACATGATGAAAGTGGCTGAAGGTTTTGCTAAAAGCTTCCCTCAACTATTTTCGATAGAAATGTGGGGAGGTGCAACATTTGACGTAAGCATGCGGTTTTTGCATGAATGTCCGTGGAAACGTTTAAAAATGTTGAGAGAAGCTATGCCTAATGTGTTAACACAAATGTTAATTCGTAGCTCCAATGCGGTGGGTTATACCGCTTATCCCGATAATTTGGTAGAGCGTTTTATTGAAGAATCGTGGAAAAATGGAATGGATGTGTTCAGAATTTTTGACTCGTTAAACTGGTTCGACTCCATGACTACCAGCATTAAAGCCGTAAACGAACGTACCGAAGGACTTGCCGAAGCTTGTATTTGTTATACTGGCGACATTTTAAATCCGAATCAACACAAATTTACATTGCAGTATTACATTGATTTTGCTAAACGGCTTGAAGATGCTGGAGCTCATATTTTAGGAATAAAAGACATGGCTGGTTTATTAAAACCTTACTCGGCAAGTGTGTTGATTAAAGAACTGAAAAAGTCCATTGATATTCCTATTCATTTGCACACCCACGATACTTCGGGTTTGCAAGTAGCTACTTATTTGCAAGCCGTTGAAGCCGATGTGGATATTATTGATGTGGCTTTAGCTTCCATGAGCGGATTAACCTCGCAACCCAACTTTAACTCTACGGTGGCTATGTTTCAAAACCACCCGAGAGCAGAGCAAATCGATTTGCAAAAATTAAACGAATATTCCAACTATTGGGAAAATGTTAGAGAATATTACTACCCTTTCGAATCGGGATTAAAAGCCTCTACCGCACAAGTTTTCGACCACGAAATACCAGGTGGACAATATTCCAACTTGCGCCCACAAGCTAGAGGTTTAGGTTTGGAAGATAAGTTTGAAACCATTAAAGATAACTACAAAGTGGTGAACCACATGTTTGGCGACATTGTTAAAGTAACTCCTTCATCAAAAGTGGTGGGCGACATGGCGTTGTTTATGACTTCGAACAACCTAACCGAACAAGACGTGATGGAAAAAGGCGAAACCTTATCGTTTCCTGAGTCGGTAATTAGCTTTATGAAAGGCGATTTAGGTCAGCCAACAGGAGGTTTTCCTACCAAACTACAAAAAACTATTCTTAAAAATGTAAAACCTTACACCGATTTACCCAACGCTCACCTCACCCCTATCGATTTCGATATAGAATTTTTGGAGTTCCAACGTAAGTATAACAAACATTGCGATTTTCTTGATTTCTTATCCTATAAATTTTATCCAAAGGTGTTCGAAGAATACTTTAACCACCATTTAGCTTACGGTAATGTATCATACATTCCTACAAAAGCATTTTTTTACGGTTTAAAACCACAAGAAGAAATTAGTATTGAATTTGAACCTGGAAAAACCGTGGTGGTTGAATATTTATATACCTCAAAACCTGATACAGAAGCGATAAGAACGGTTTTCTTTAATTTAAACGGACAAACCAGAGCGGTAAAAGTGAAAGACAAAAATGTGTTGTCTACCAAGGTTATTCATCAAAAAGCGGTTTCCGATAAAGAAATTGGTGCACCTTTACAAGGTAAACTTGTACAGCTTAATGTCGATAAAGGCGATGTGATAAAAAAAGACACCGCATTGTTTGCGTTGGAAGCCATGAAAATGGAATCAACCGTCTCGGCACCTTTTGCAGGAAAAGTAAAAAAAATACATTTAACAGAAGGGACCATGGTTAATCAAAACGATTTGATCATAGAGTTTGAATAGCTAATCAAAATGGCGATACCCCCCCTTTTTTGATATGGATTATTCATTCAAAATTAGTTATGATTTATAAACCCATCTCAACATAGTTTATCTAATCAATAAAAACTAACTAAGCTAAGAAATGGGTAATTTTGTAAAAACAAATTATTGAATGTAAAAACTGCTTTTCAAGCCTTTAATATTCTTGTTTCAACCTGAAAGGGTTCATTACATGGTTACTGGATTTTTAACTTTTTTTTGTGGTATTCCTGGCTTTTCTGCTTTATTGAGAAGCATTTATGCTTACCAACATCCTAAATTGGAACGAAAAGAATGGTACAAGTGAAAATAAATAATAGACCAAGAAAAAATCTAAATTTTGAAAAGCCTGTAAAACTATTTTATAACTTTATAAACCAAAAAGTTGCATTTGATACTTGAATCTACCTAGTTCTGTTTGTACTGGATTTGGATATATTTTGATGTTTTTTTCCTTAATTTCC
>JAVHRO010000064.1:0-3373 GCA_036171675.1 Vicingus sp.
CTATTTTATAACTTTATAAACCAAAAAGTTGCATTTGATACTTGAATCTACCTAGATAAATACTTAATTATATTTTTGTCAGATGTAGAAATATTTTGAGATATAAAAGAATGATAAAAATCACTCATAACAGTGCTAAATATCAAGAGAAAGTATGATGTTTATCATGGTGTTGAAAAATAGACGCTGATTATTAGAGTTTTATAAAATGATTTACACAAAACTACATTTTTTTCATTTTTGATTGGGGGTTGGGTAATTAAGAATCTAAGTTAATTTGGTGAAAAAATAATATGTTAAACGATTTCTTTGAACGATTGAAACAACTAGAAAGTGTAAAGAAAAACAACGAAGAAAAAAGTATGGTTTAAATTTTTACGAGTTCTTTCTCTTTCAAATACAGTAAATATCCTTCAATGTTAGCATACCCCATAGATGAGAGTAATTTTTTATAATTCTGAAGTTGGTTTATATGCATATCTTTTCGTTCACCCGATTTGTAATCAACAATAATGGTCTGTTTTTTTTTAAATATAACTCGGTCGGGTTTATAACTTTCTCCAGTAGGTAATAATATAGAAGTTTCGTTTTTTATTTTTTCGAAATCTACAAACAAATTTTTTACTTCAGGTTTTTCCAACGTTTCAGTGAGCTGAGTCATTATGTTTTCTTTTTCATGCGCTGCAATTATTCCACGATTAATGAATGTGTTAAATACGGATTTAACCTCATCAATCGTATCAATCTCGGCTAATAATTGATGGATTAAATTCCCAAAATCGGTCGATTTTTCTGGATTTTCAACATCCCAATATTTTGGAGCTTGATAGCTAATAGCAATTTTGTTATGCCATGGTTGATAAGATATTTTTTTAATTACTTCGTTGATGTTGTTTTCGTGGTTAGTTGTAATGTTAGTTTGAGCTACAAAAGAGCCAAAATGGAATTCCATTTCCGACTGTTTGGCTTCAGGATGAATTTTGCTAAATAAATAAAAAAGGTTGTCAATCTTTTCATCATCTTTTCCTGCATTATTTTTTAAATTACTTAATATGTACAAACGGTCTTTAGGACGTGTTAGAGCAACATATAACACATTAATGTCGTCGAGTAATGATTTGTCATTTTCATGTGTGTAAAGCGCTTTAAGACACGTTTCTTCAAGTGCTTTGTTTAATCCTATAATTGAGGCATCAAGTCCTTTTTCAATAGGTTGCTCGGTCCAAATAAACTTATCGTTTGGAGTGTTTCGATTATCGGCAAAAGGATAAATTACTATGGGAAATTCCAAACCTTTTGATTTGTGAATAGTCATAATTTGAACAGCATTAATTCCATGAGGAATTACTACAGAAAATTTATCACTTTTTGTTTTCCACCATTCTAAAAAGTTAACTATAGAGTTGTCGTTTTTGGTTGCATATTCGTGAACTTTATCCAAAAAGAATTGTAAAAAAATGGAGGTATTATCGGCTAAATTAAAATGATGAATCAAATATTCAGCGAGCTCGTAAAGAGATAATGCATTATCAATGTTGGAGTTAAATAATAGTTTGTGGTGTGTTAAGAAGGGCAACAAGTAATTAGTTTTTTTATCGGAAAACCAATCAATATTTTCTTCTGTGGGGTAGTTTTTTTTAATTAAATAATTGATGATAAAAAGGTGATTTGAAGCGTCTTTTGGATTGATGATGTAATTTAATAAACATAGTACAAATTTGACTTCAGCAGAATTATTTAACAACAAGCTTTCTGATGAAATAACTTGTATCCCTTGTCCAATAAGGAATGACGCTATCCTGGAAGCTTTATCATTGCTTTTTGTAATTATGGCAATATCTTTTAATTGATAGCCATCGGCAATATTTTGTCCGATACAACTTTGAATTTTTAGTAATGTATTTTCTTCATAATCATCGTTTTCTAACAACATCAATGAAACGCCACCACCAACATTCTTTTCGTCAAACCCTTGATTTAAATTCTTATAAATAGGTTGGAAGTTTTCAGAAAGTCTAGAGGAAATAAAATCGAAAAATTGATTATTAAAGATTACTATTTCTGCTTTAGATCGAAAGTTATTGGTAAGATTTTTAATGTTGAAATTTCGTTCAAGAGTAGCTTGTCGCTCTAGCAATAATGGGTTGTTATTGATGTTGTGAATAGTAGGTAAGTTAATTATTTGTTCCACCTCACCACCTCTAAATCGGTATATGGCTTGTTTAGCATCACCCACAAGCATGTTGTAGTTTCCTTGTCCTAATGAATTCTCTATAAGTGGTATTAAGTTCTGCCATTGAATAATGGAGGTGTCTTGAAACTCGTCAATTAGGTAATGATTATATTTTTCGCCTAAGCGCTCGTAGATAAAAGGAATAGATTCGGTGAGAATTATTTTTGCAATTTGTTTGTTAAAATCGGATAGGTTAAGAATATTGTTTTCTTGTTTAAAAGTTTGAATGGTTTTCTCTATTTCGTTAATTATTGCCGTTTGATAAATGGTTTTTAAAAGTTCCGATTTAAGGATGTAATTACCATAATTTTCGTCTAAAAAATTTTGACTATCGCTAAACAAATTAATCAACTCCTGTTGATGAGAATCAATCAATGACTTTTGAGCGGTGTTAGTGGCTTTACTGTACCAATCTTTTTCTCCAGCAATTATGCTAAGTAAGGTGTTATTAGGTTTTGGGTATTTTAATTCTTGTAGCGCCTGCAAATATTTGTAGTAGTAACCACTACTAAAACTTTCGGCTTCAATTCCGTTAGAATGAATAAAATCAAGGGCATGTTTTGCAATTTCTTTCGTTTGTTTTCTAAAATTACTTACTGAAATTTGAAGAGCTGTTTTTATTTTTTCAAAATCATCTAGCGTTAATTGTCTAATTTTTTCGAGGTATTGTTCTCCATCGTCTTTAATAATTTGTAGGGTAAACTTTGCCAAGTCGTTTTCGATGTTCCAACTTTTTTCGTCGCTGGCTTTTTGGTTGCTGTAATTAACCAGTAAATTGGTAATTTTTTCATCTATTCCAACTTCCGAAACCAGCAGGTCTACTGCATTTTTTACTACTTCGTTTTCGTTAAGTTCAATACTGAAATTAAGGGGAAGATTTAAATCTAAGGCAAATGTTCGAATTATTTTTGTGGTAAATTTATCGATGGTGCTAATGGCAAAATCGTTGTAATTATGCAAAATTGATTTTAACACGTTAGCACTTCGCTCTTTTATTTCTGCTTCTGATAACCCCAAACCTCCGTCCTTAATGGGCTTTAACAATTCAAAAAGTAAATGTTTTGGGGTATTTTCTAATTTCTTTTGACCCGATAATGCCTGCAAAGCCGAAATAATTCGTTCTTTCATTTCGGAGGCAGC
>JAVHRO010000065.1:0-2165 GCA_036171675.1 Vicingus sp.
ATCACAAATTAAAATTTGTTGCATAAAAAAAGAGGATGCCTTTTTGGACACCCTCGTCCTATACATTTAACCCAAATGTAATAATTCAATCGGACTTTTTATCACTTTACTATTATTCCTTGCAACGTGTGAATAATGCAACTTATAGTAAAAGTTGTGTAATACAATAAGTTAATAATCAACACATCTTTGCTAAGTGAAAACATTTTCACCAATAATACTAATGAACCATGAGCAATATAAAAGAAATAGAAAATAACTGGAACGATACAAAAGCAAAACTGAAACAAAAATTTGCCAAACTAACCAACAACGATTTGATGTTGTTAGAAGGTAAAAAAGACGAATTGTTAGCTAGACTCCAGGTTAAACTAGGAAAAACAAAAGAGGAAGTTTTAAATATCATTTCTTCTTTATAAAAAGTTAAAAATAACCCAATTATAAATCAACTAAAACAAATCAAATGAAAAACAAATTACTTATAAATTTAATAGTGCTAACGCTATTATTTTTTCCGAAAGTAAATTTCGGACAAGCTCCCAATTTGGGAACAACGGCTGACTTCGCACTATTTACTTCTATTGGTGCTGTATCTAACGCTGGTATCCCTTATCTTACCAAAGTTACCGGAAATGTTGGAACAAACTCTGCTCCAACCATTACTGGTTTTGGTAACGTTGATGGTCAAATGCACTACGGTGGCGACCCGGCAAGTACACAAGCAAGTGCCGACTTGATTGTTGCTTATGGCGACATTAATGTTGCGATTCCAACTTTTTTCCCTGCACCTTTATTGGGGAATGGACAAATTTTGAATGCTGGTGTTTACGCTATAACAGCCCCTAGCATTACATTAAATCTAGACCTTACATTAGATGCTCAAGGCGACCCAAATGCTCTCTTTATTATTCAATTAAACGGAGCTTTTTCTACCAATGCCAACTCAGAAGTGATATTAGCAAATGGTGCTCAGGCATGTAATGTGTATTGGAAAGTAGAAGGATTATTAGATATGGCAACAGGAACTTCCATGAAAGGAACGTTGATTGTTAATAATGCGGCTATAAATATGAGTACAGGTGTTACGCTAGAAGGTAGAGCACTTTCTACTGCTGGAGCAATTACTGTTGATGCTTTATTGGCATATACACCAAGAGGTTGTGCGTTTTCTCCTTTAACAGGACCTCTAGCTCCTAATCTAGCTTCTGTGGAATGTTACACTATTTTTTCGTCTGACGGACCAGTTGCCAATGTCGGTATCACTAATGTATTAGGTGATGTAGGAACAAATAATGGAACAGTAACAGGGTTTAACCCCTTATTAGTTGTAGGATTAATTCATGCTATTCCGGATGCTTCTACAGCTGCAGGAGCAGTTGATTTGTTAAACGCTTACACATATTTAAACACATTACCTTATGATATTGAATTGTTGTTTCCAGCTTTGTTTGGACATAATTTGGTTTTAACACCTCATACTTATATTATGAATGGAGCTGTAACATTTACAGACACCGTTTTTTTAAATGCAGAAGGTAATCCTAATGCAGTATTTGTAATTCAAGTAAAAGGAGCATTTGCTACCAGCACTTTTTCAAATGTGCAAATGATTAACGGTACAAAAGCTGAAAATATATATTGGATGGTTGATGGTGCAGTGAGCATCAACGATTTTTCTGTTTTTAACGGAACAATTGTTTGTAACAATGCTGCTATGGATTTAACCAATGGTGTTGAGCTTTATGGTAGAGCATTAACCACTACAGGTGCTTTAAGCACTTTTGCAATAAATGCTACCATGCCTCCTGGTTGTGGAGGAACTGCTGCCCCTTTAATTATTACTCAACCAACCGATCAATCTGTTTGCGATGGTGGTTCAGTAAGTTTTACGGTTTCTGCAACAGGAACTGGACTTTCTTACCAATGGAGAAGAGGAACTACCAACCTTGTTGATGGTGGTAACATTTCTGGAGCAACTACGGCTACATTAACTATTAACCCTGCAACAATTTTAGATGTTGCTACTGATTACAATGTAGTGGTTTCTGGAACATTCGCTCCAAGTGAAACTTCGAATTTTGTTTCTTTAACCATCGGTTCTGGTGCAAGTATTACTTCTGAACCAACAGACCAAACAGCTTGTGCTGGTGATTCAACAGGTTTTA
>JAVHRO010000065.1:2265-45884 GCA_036171675.1 Vicingus sp.
GCTTCCGATTACAACTTAATTGTAACAGGAACTTGTTTACCAAACGATACTTCAAACTTTGCTTCTTTAAGCATTGGTGGAGCAGTAATTACTTCTGAACCAACAGACCAAACAGCTTGTGCTGGTGATTCAACAGGTTTTACAGTAATGACTACTGGAACAGTTTTATCGTATCAATGGAGAAAAGGTTTAATTAACTTAATAGATGGTGGAAATATTTCTGGAGCAACTACGGCTACTTTAATCATCAATCCTGTAAGTGTTTTAGATACTGCTTCCGATTACAACTTAATTGTAACAGGAACTTGTTTACCAAACGATACTTCAATTCTAGTGTCCTTAACGGTAAATTCGAAACCTATTGCAACTGCTGCAAGTAATTCAACAATTTGTATTGGAGAAGCCATCAACTTAACTGCAACCACAGTTTTAGGTGCAACTTATCAATGGTCTGGTCCAAATGGATATACTTCTTCAACTCAAAATCCAGTTATCCTTTCATCCACAACATTAGATGCAGGAATTTATTCACTAACTGTTACTAATACGGGCTGTTCTTCTACTCCAGCAACTGTTACTGTTGTGATAAACGATTGTGCTTCTGATACAACTATTGTACTTGATTTTAATATCCCTGAAGGATTTTCACCAAACAATGATGGAACAAATGATTTGTTTGTAGTTAGAGGAATCGACAGATTTCCCAAAAACACATTTGTCATCTTTAACCGTTGGGGAAACAAAATATTTGAAGCTAGTCCTTATAAAAACGAGTGGGATGGAAAAGCAACAACAGGAATTAGAATTGGTGGCGATGATTTACCCGTTGGAACTTACTTCTATCTACTTGATTTAGGCGATGGCTCTGAAATTTATAAAGGAACAATTTACCTAAACAAATAAATACTAAAACTAATCTACAACAAATAAAAATAAGAAATTATGAAAACACCTATAAAAATAACACTTGCGATGGCATTGACCTTAGGGAGTCTAGCCTCGTATGCACAGCAAGCACCATTGTTTACCCATTATATGTACAACACATTAGCGGTAAATCCTGGCTACGCCGGAAGTAGAGAAGCTTTAACAGTAACAGCCTTGCACCGTTCGCAATGGGTTGATTTTGCTGGAGCTCCTACCACTCAAACATTAACCATGCATTCACCAATAATTAACGAACACATTGGAGTTGGTTTATCGGTTTTAAACGATAAAATTGGACCAACCAACAATACTTCGATTATTGCTGATTTTGCTTACCGAATGAAACTAACGCAAAAATCGAAATTGGCTTTAGGCTTAAGTGCTGGTGCAAATATTTTTCAAGCCAACTTAAATACCTTGAATTTAGATCAACCGAATGATGCTGTTTTTCAAAACAATGTGAACAATAAAACCACTCCAAACGTTGGTTTTGGTATCTACTATTCCAGAGAACGTTTTTATGCAGGACTTTCTGCTCCTAACTTAATTGAAAACAGTTATTCGGAAGTTAACCAAACAGGCGGAAGCACGTTAATTGCAAAAGAACAACGACACTACTTTTTTATTGCTGGTGCTTTAATCAACTTGGGTCATAATTTAGATTTTAAACCCACCACTTTAATAAAAGTAACCGAAGGGGCTCCTATTCAAGCCGACCTTACCGCATCTTTTATTATTATGAAAAAATTATTGCTAGGTGGTATGTATAGAACTGGTGATGCTGTTGGTGGTTTAATTGGTTACGATATTACCGAACAACTTCATATTGGATATTCTTACGATTGGAGTTTAGGCTTAGAAACCGGTAAATACAACAATGGAAGTCACGAAATTATGTTACGTTACGATTTTATCTTCTCCAGTAAAAAACAAATTCACTCACCAAGAAACTTTTAATTCATAACTATTAAAAAAAGAAATCATGAAAAAATTATTTATCATACTCACCTGTATTGGAATTGGCTCAAGTGCCTTTGCCCAAGAAAAATCAACTCGAGAAAAAAAAGGCGACAAACAGTATTTTGTTTACTCTTTCGAAAAAAGTATCGATTATTACTCGCATACCAAAAACTTAACTCCTGAGGGTCAGCGACGATTGGCAGAAAGTTATTACAACATTAATCAAAACTTTTTAGCCGAAGAAGCTTATTCAAAACTAATAAGCACCAATCAAGGGCTTGTGGCAAACGATTATTTTGTTTTTGCACGATTGTTAAAAGCAAATGGTAAAAACGACCAATCGTTAACCGTTATGGATAAGTTTGCCGAATTAAACCCTAACGATTTACGGGCTAAAGATTATGTAGCGAACAAATCGAAGTTGGCTGATTTAACCAAAGACGATGGAAAATACAAAATTCAAGCACAATCAGTAAATACTGATGATGACGATTTTGGTCCAATTTATTACAAAGACAAAATTATTTTTTCATCAACAAATTCGGCTCCTAAAATGATTGTAAAAAATTACAACTGGACAGGAAAACCTTTTTGGAACATATTTATTGCCGATGTTGAAGACGGACAATTAAAAAATGCTAAAGTTTTTGATAAAAGTTTAAATGGTAATTTACACGATGGTCCTGCTAGTTTTAGCAACGATGGTACTTTCATGGCTTTTACACGAAACAATTACAGTGACAAAAGTACAGATAAAGTAGTTGAACTACAAATTCACTTTAGCACATTTACGGATGGAAAATGGTCAAAATCAGAACCTTTTTTCATTAACAATACTGAATATTCGGTAGGACATCCTTCATTAACCGCAAACGGAAAAACAATGTATTTTACCAGCGATATGCCTGGTGGTTTTGGCGGAGCCGATATTTATAGAACTACCAAAAATGATGATGGTTCTTGGAATAAAGCAGAAAACTTAGGCGATAAAATCAATACCGAAAGCGATGAAATGTTCCCTTTTATTGAAGAAAATAGTCAAAAACTTTATTTCTCCTCCAACGGGCGATTTGGTTTGGGCGGATTAGATGTTTTTGTTGCCGATGTGAAAGGTTCAACTGTTGATAACGTTAAAAATGCCGGATTTCCTTTAAATACGGTGTCTGATGATTATGCAGTTATCGTAAACAGCACCTCAACCAAAGGATACGTTTCATCAGACAGAGCTGGTGGCTTGGGTGGCGACGATATTTATGCTTTTGATATTACTGAAACAGTAAAAGACGAAATAATAGTAGCTATCGAAAAAAGAATCGAAGGTATTGCTAAAGATAAAAATGAAACTCCTTTAACAAATACTTACATTACTTTGTTAGATGATAAAGGAATGGTATTAGACACCTTAACAACCCAAACTGATGGTGCTTTTGCTTTTGCAGTTGAAACCAATAAAAACTTTACGATAACTGGTAAAAAAGAGAAATACAACAACGGTTCTGTTAATGCCAACACGCTTGGTGATTTAGCTGTTGTTAAAGCAGATGTAATCCTTTTAACCAAAAAAGAAGTAGTAGCCGAAAAAATTAAAGTTGGCGAAGACTTAGCCAAAATTGTTGAGTTTAACAACATTTACTTCGATTATGATAAATACGACATCCGTAAAGATGCAAAATCAGAATTGGCTAAAATTATTGAGGTGATGAACGATTACCCAAATATGGTGGTAGAACTTGGTGCTCATACCGATTGTAGGGCAAACAATGCTTACAACCAAAAATTATCCGAACAAAGAGCTAAAGAAACAGCTAATTATATTAAAAAGAGTATTACCAAACCATCCAGAATTTCTGGTAAAGGTTATGGCGAAACGAAACTGTTAACCAATTGTCCTTGTTCTGGTGATGTAGTTTCTGAATGTTCTGAAGCTGAACATCAAAAAAACAGACGTACCGAGTTTATTATTAAAAGTACTGGTAAATTAACAATACCTGAAAAATTGACTGATAAATAATAAGGCACTCCATAAAATTAAAAACCTCGAAGTGATGCTTCGAGGTTTTTTTGGTTTAAATGATAAAGTATTCAAATTACAAATGCCTATTTTCTTATGGGTTAATATTATTTAACTCTTGAATAAATATCTCAACAGCGTTTTTATTATCTTTTTTCCAACGATTAAACAATTTCGAATATCCTTTACCAAAAAAATCTCTTTTATTATTTAAATCATTAAACCAGTTTTTAGCATTATTCTGGTTAGAAAAGTTTTGATAATCCATGAAACAAATTTGTTTAGTATGGTTTAATTCTTCATTCCAAAATTCATCAGTTTCTGGTAATGCTTTAACGTAATGATACATTATTACTTCAGCACCATGATTTCCTGGGAGAAATGAGATATTGTTTTTTGTATTGTGAATGTTATTATCATTTCTAGCGTCTCCATCTAAAATATATTTATGATTACTCAAAGTTTTATTTGGACTTTTAGCCATTTCGCAAAGTGTACCTTTTGGAAGGTTTGCACCGCATGGAGAAAAATATATTTTTGAATCTGTTCCATTAATTAGATTTTTAATCCATAATTCTGCCGTGTTATCTTCACATATTAAATCAATTTTTTCAATTTTCTGATTTTTGCCTCGTAATGCCTTTATTTTCAATTTAATCCAATCTATGGATGGATTAACTTCATTTGTAATAATTCCTTCAATAGATTTTAGAAAATTTATTTTACAACCTTTACCAACGAAAGAATTTGGTGTATTTATTTCATTTGAGAGAAATTCAAGAATTTCGATAGAATGTGTTGAAAAAATAATTTGAATATTTAATGCGTTGGCATATTTATTCAAAACTTGCAATAGTTTTAGTTGAGAACCTGCATATAATGTAGCATCTATTTCATCAATAAGCAAAATACCACCTTTATAATCGGTGCCTAATTTTCCTTTTAATCGTTTAAAAGAAAGAATGGATGAAATTATTTGACCAACATTATCTTGACCAGCAGAATTTCCTAAATGGTTGTATTTGCTAGTTTTCATTGCAAGAATATTCTTATTTGGCGATTTTATTGCTTCAGGATTAATATTATCATCTACTAGAAGTAGAATTTCTTTAGCCATGCTGTTGAACAAACTCATTTCTTCTTGAGTCAAATTCAAACTAATTTTTTGAATTTTATTTTCACTTTCAGTTGATAAGGGAATTAATCTTTTTAAACCTAAATATATTAATGGATATTGTAAGGCTCTTTTGGTATTCATTTTATTGTTTCTATCGAAATCGCATTTATAACGATTTACACTTTCTATATATCTCGTACTTAATTCTTTAGTTTCGAAGATATTATCAATTTCATATTCAAATTTCACTTTATACTTTTGAGAATAATCATTTTATTCACAAAACCTAAATATTTTACCCCAATCTGCTTCAAATTTATTTCCATTAAGTTGTTTTAGTTCGTTATCAAATTTGCATAATTGTGCTATCCATCCTAAAACTGATGATTTACCTGTGCCATTTTGACCAGAAATAACAGTTAATCTATCTCCTAACTCTATAGTTATTGATTCACCAAAATGCCTGAATCTTTCAATTAGTAAATTTTGTATCTTCATTTTTGTAGTGTAATCAATTTGCAATCAATTAAATGAACAGGGTTATTGGGGTTTTTAATTTTAACGGCTTGAATGTTCAATTTATCATTAACCGAATTCTCTATTTTATTTCTGCTTTCGATAGGAAACGAATAGTATTTGTCGTTAGGTACAATTGTCACCAATTGAAACTTTAATTTAGTGTTATACGTGTAAACATAGTTGAACACTTTTACCGGTGGTTGCAATAACCACATCCCTCTAATTCTCATGTTGGTGATTTTTAAAGGGTCAACATAATTAACTCGTCCCAGCTCTTTTGTTTCGGAGAAATTTATATCTGGGGTATTTTCAAGGCTTTCTGTAATAGTGGTTTTTAAATTGGTATAAACATCATCGTCTGCCGCATAAATATTGCCGTAAACTAACCAAAGCGACGAAAGTATTTTACTGCTTTTTGGAACGTGTCCAATGGCGTAAATAATATCTTTTTCTTCCCATTTTTCGCAAGTTCTACAATGGTTATTAATTAAGTGGCTATTGGCAAAAAGTTTTGCTTTTGGGTGCGAACTATTCAATTGTAATTCCGATAAAATGGATTCTGTTTTTTTAACTTCGATAGCATCTCCACCTTTAATCATCAAGTCTGGTGGTCTTGTTTGGCTTCCTTCATAAGAAAATACTTTGGCATACTTGGTTATTTTTGTCGATTCATCGGTGGTGTTTAAATTATTTGAAAAAGCATTTTTTACAAAAATTTCTAATCCATCACCAACACTTGTTATTCTATTATTACCAAACGTTATTTGATCAACATTTAAAATCGGAAGTTCAGCAATATTTACAATTGCTTCTAAAATATTTGTCATACTGCTAAGGCTTCTTTTCTAGTTTCTGTAATTTGTTTAACTAACGCATTTTCATTAATCTGCTGCTTAATACTTTCGGCTAAAAATTTTGCAAGATTAACTGGAACAGCATTTCCTATCATTTTATAACCTGCTGGAACGCTGGTATAATGAAAAATAAAACTATCGGGAAATGTTTGTATTCTCGCACATTCTCTTACACTTAATCTTCTATACAATTGTTCTTTACCTGGCTCAAAAACTCTAATATTTTGCTCAATAAATTTCATTTTTGGTGCTTGTGGATGGATGGGGGCATGCCGACCCCCTGCCTGTATAGTAAATGATTGTTCGTTCCAACAACGCACACGATTTCTCGACATAAAAATGCTAGAAAAATCGCCAATCATATATTCATGATTTGGCACAGCACAAGTATTGCCGTTTGTTTTATTGTAGGGCAATGCAGGAGCAACATTATCCTTTAAATCATAAATGGTTTCTTCTAAAGTTATTTTTGGAAAATTTGGTTTTGGAAATTGAAACGTGAAATTCAAATCTTTTCTAATTCCAATAAAAAAAATTCTTTTTCTGTCTTGAGGCACATTGTAATCTGATGCGTTAAGCATTTCAAATGACAATTCATAACCAACTCCTGCATTCCTAAATAATTCTTTAATGTTGTTTAATGCTTCCGAATGCCTACCCAATAACATTCCACTAACATTTTCAGCTAAAAAGAATTTGGGTTGTTTTGCTTCAAGAATACGGATAAAATCATAAAATAGTTGGCCTCTTTTGTCATTAATTCCTTTCATAGCACCTGCTTCGCTCCAACTTTGACAAGGAGGTCCACCAATTATTCCGTCACATTCAGGAACTTCATTGGTGGGTATGTTTACAATACTCCTTCTGTCTAAAATTGAATGTGGATGATTTTTTTCATAGGTTTCCCAAATTTCTTTATCGTATTCGTTAGCCCAAATAACATTAAACCCTGCTTTTTGAAAACCTAGGTCGAGACCACCAGCACCAGCAAAAAAAGATACTACATTCATATTGTTGTTAATTTTTTTGATTTTAAATATTCTACTTTTTGTTCCGCAAGGATTAATGTTTCATTATCGCAATTATTCTCGTAAATTTTCTTTGCAATAATGTCGCTAAAAAACTCTGTTCTAAGGGTTGCAATATCAAGATTAAAAACCTCAGCCAAGAGAGGAAGTCGTTTTTCATCAAATTCTCTTTTGTTGTTTTCAATTTTACTCAAATTGGCAGAGTCTAAGTCTAACCTAGCCGCAAGCTGTGTTAAGGTCAATTCTTTCTCTGTTCTTAAGCGTTTGATATATTCACCGAATGTTTCTTTCATTTGACTTGTCATTAATTGACAAATATATTAAACTTTATCTTTCACTCTTATACTTTTTAAAAAGGTTTTTTTAGTTTTTATAAACAATGAATTATGTAACAAACCTAAAAAGTTATGTAACACTAATATGAATTTTGGATTCGACCTTTGTTATTCAAATCTAATTTAATAATGACCATTTCAGCCGTTTCCATCATAAAAAAACTATTGGTACTGTTTCTTGTTTTTGCAGGATTGTATTTTGCCAAAGAATTTTTAATGCCATTAGCTATTGCTGGAGTTATTGCCACTCTTTTTTTACCATTTAGCAGGTGGATGGAAAGTAAAAAAGTACCCAAAGGATTGGCTGTGCTAATTTGTCTGATAGTATTATTATTGGTAATAGCAGGTATAAGTACGTTGCTTGGCTGGCAAATTTTTGAACTGGCAACCGATTTTGAATTAATCAAACAAAGAGCTATTGAACAAACTGACCGGATTCAACAATATATTCTTCTTCATTTTGGTATGTCAGCAAAAAATCAGGTAGAAGCCATTAAGGACCAACAACCATTTTTTGCAGGAATTATAAAATCGTTAGCTGGTTCGCTTACCAACATATTCACCAATTTTATTCTCATACTGGTTTATATTTTCTGTATTCTGTTTTACAGAGGACATATTAAAAATTTCCTCATCCAACTTTCTCCTCCTACTCAACAAAAAAATATGGAAAAAATAGTTTCCAATTCCACTCGAGTTTCACAACATTACTTACTTGGATTATCCAAAATGATAGTGCTTTTGTGGATAATGTATTTTATCGGATTTACCATATTAGGCGTTAAAAACGCACTGTTTTTTGCAGTATTATGTGGTTTGTTAGAGGTGATACCATTTTTAGGAAACATAATAGGAACTACACTTACTATTTTGGTGGCAGCAGTTAATGGTGCTAGTTTGCCTATGTTGGGAGGTATTGCAGCTACTTACGGAATTGTACAATTAATACAAGGCTGGATATTAGAACCTCTAATTGTGGGTACACAAGTAAAAATTAATCCTTTTACTACCATCATAGCTTTAGTTATTGGAGAATTAGTTTGGGGAATACCTGGAATTTTTATTGCCATTCCGCTTATTGCCATATTTAAAATTGTGTTCGACCATGTAGAATCGCTAAAACCTTATGGGTATCTAATAGGGAAAGTTGAAACAATAAAAAAGGAACCTGTTATCATTAAAAAAATAAAAAAAACGGTAAAGAAACTAATGGATTGAATTATTTCAATACTCCACATAATTTGTATTAAAATGAAAAACGATAAAAAAATATTAATCATCGAACCTGATGGCATTGTTGGACTTGACCTTAAACTTGAATTAGAAAAAGAAAAATTTTCTGTTTCCAATCCAAATTCTATTGCTGATGCTGAATTTATTATTGCTAATAATAAACCGGATCTTATTATTGCAAACACAGATATAAAAAAAGAAACTTTTTTTGAGAAAATAAAAATTCAAATAAAAAAATGTCAACTCCCTTTCATTTGGGTGGGAACATTAACAAAAAGTGAAGTAGCAATAGAAAGCGAAGGTATTAATGTTGTCGGATTTTTTTCAAAACCATTTAATAGCAAAAGTGTTGTTGCTCTTATCATTAACTATTTTAATAAAATCAAAAACTTGATTCACATATAAATAACTGTGAATGATGTAACATATTTAAAAAGTTGTGTAACACATTCGTGATGGAAGTCAACCACCTTTGCTAAGTGAAATTTAATTCACCAACTAAAACCAAATTATTATGAATAAACTAATCACCACAACATTATTGTTGTTAACCTTAGTCCCTTTTAATGGACATGCACAAGAAAAATATGGAAAAACCTTGAATTTAGGGTTAGGAATTGGATATTATGGCTACACTGGAGGCACTATGCCTGTAGTCCATGCTAATTACGAATTTGACGTAGCCAAAAATTTTACCTTAGCTCCATTTGTAAGCTACTACTCTTACAGTAGGGGTTATTATTGGGGAGAAAAAAATAAAAATTACCCATATAAATATTACTATTATCACGAAACGGTTATTCCTGTTGGTGTAAAAGGTACTTATTATTTTGATGAGTTACTTCATGCCAACGATAAATGGGATTTTTATCTTGCTGGTTCACTTGGTTTGGCTATTGTAACCTCTAATTGGGATAATGATTATTATGGAGACAGAAACTATTACGGCAAAGCCAGCTCATTATATTTTGATGTTCATGTTGGTACTGAATACCACTTTAACAAAACGTTAGGAGCTTTTCTAGATTTATCAAGTGGAGTATCAACGGTTGGATTAGCCATACACATGACTAAATAATTATAAATGTGTGAATTATACAATTCAAATCAACAACTATATAACAACTAACCGTTAAATACCCATCATCTTTGCAAAGTGAAATAATTCACAACTAAATTTTTAAAATCATGAAAAAATCAATTTTTATTATCGCATCTGCAACGCTTATTTCAGGCTTAATATTTACAGGATGCAACACCTCATCAGAAAAAGTAGAAAATGCCGAACAAGCAGTAACTGATGCTAACGATGCATTGGAAAAAGCAAATCAAGAGTATTTAGCCGATATGGAAAATTATCGAATAGAAACAGCCGAAAAATTTGCTTCAAACGACAAAAGTGTTGTGGAGTTTAATGAACGAATTTCTAAAGAGAAAAAAGAAGTAAAAGCAGATTATCAAAAGAAAATTGCGGAATTAAATCAGAAAAACAGCGATATGAAGAAAAAGATGGCTGATTACAAAGCTGAGGGTAAAGAAAATTGGGAAACATTCAAAACTGAATTTAGCCATGATATGGATGAATTAGGTGCTGCATTCAAAGATTTAACCGTTAAAAATGTAAAATAATAAGTAAAAACAAGTTTAAAAAATTTAAAAATGAAAAAAATTAGTTTATTGGTAGTCGCAATAACAGCAATAAGTTTTAGCATTACCGCACAAGATGAAACCAACACATTAGACACTAGAGATCAATTACAAATTGGAGCAAAAGTTGGTTTAAATTATTCCAATGTATATGATGCTAAAGGTGAAGAATTTAAAGCAGATCCAAAAATAGGATACGCAGTTGGTGCCTATTTATCCATTCCAATTGGAACCTACTTAGGAGTTCAACCCGAAGTATTGTATTCTCAAAAAGGTTTTAAAGCAACAGGTAAAATTTTAGGTTTTAACTACGATTTTACAAGAACAACAAGTTATTTAGATATACCAATCTATTTCGCCATAAAACCATCCGAATTTATTACCATATTAGTAGGACCACAATATTCTTACTTGTTGTCAAGAAAAGATGTTTTTGCTACAGCAGTAACAACCATCGAACAGGAACAACAATTTGAAAACGATAATATTCGTAAAAATACTTTAGGAGCTTCGTTAGGAGTTGACATTAACGTTAATCATTTAGTTTTTGGTGCAAGAGCCAATTGGGATTTACAAGAAAACAATGGAGAAGGAGTTGCAACTACACCACGTTATAAAAATCAATGGTTACAAGCCTCTGTAGGATTTAAGTTTTAATTTTTAGTAATCATCGTTAGTTTTAGTTAAGTAAGGTAGCCTTTTAGATGTTCAGCAATGAGCATCTAAATAACTACTTGACCTTCAAAAAATAAAAAAAATAAACATTATGGGAAACTTACTTTATACTATTGCAATTATTCTAGTCATTTTATGGGCTATAGGGTTCTTAGGCTTTCATGCCGGTGGACTAATTCACATTCTTTTAGTTATTGCTTTAATTTCAATACTATTAAGAATTATAAGAGGAAATAAAACAATTTAATTATATAAAAAACAAAATTATGAGCACAGGAAAAATTTTAGTAGGTGTATTAGCAGGCGCTGCCGCTGGTGCAATCTTAGGTGTATTATTTGCACCAGATAAAGGTTCAGAAACAAGAAAAAAAATTGCCAAAAAAAGTTCGGACACAGTAAACGATTTAAAAAAGAAATTCGAAAATCTGATGGATGATGTAGCTGAAAAAATTGAAGACAGTAAAGAAGAAGTGGAAGAAGCTTATGGGAGAGTAAAATCAAAAGTAGAAGAGTTTAGTAAAGATGGTAAAGCTGCTTAAATCAAACAACTCCCCAAAATTATCGATACTACGATTGTTTCGGGGAGTTATTAAAAAAAATAAAATTATGGAAAATAGAATGTATATTTTAGAGCCTTTGTTTGATAAAACTGAAGACTTTGCCAAAACAAGTTTTGAGTTATATAAACTTAAATCGGTGAGCAAATTAGCAGCCCTAGTTTCTACACTTATTTCTCGTGGATCTGTTATCGTTGCACTTTCGTTGTTTATGGTTTTTGTAAATATTGGTTTAGCCATTTGGTTGGGCGATATACTCGGCAAATTGTATTTGGGTTTTTTTTGTATTGCAGGGTTTTATGTCCTGTTAGCAACAGTACTATATTTTTTCATGCATAATTACATTAAACAACAAATCAGTAATGTTATTGTTTCGGAAATTCTTAATTAATAAATCATGAACAAAATAACCAACACAACACAACTAAATCAAGCTATTGTTTTACTCGAAGCCCAACAAACGCTTGATGGCTTTTTATTAAAAGAACAGTTTAAAATGACTTACGAAAGTTTAAGACCTATTAATTTGGTTAAAAGTACGCTAAAAGAATTAGCCTCAGCTCCCGATTTTAAAAACGATTTATTAAACACAACGTTGAGCCTTGCGGTAGGTTACCTCTCAAAAAAATTAGCCATTGGCACAACCCACAATCCAATTAAACAACTACTTGGAACCTTCTTACAAATGGGAGTTACAAGCATTGTTTCAAAAAATTCTGACGGAATAAAATCAACTGTAGAAAATTGGATAAAATTACTTTTTGCAAAAAAAGATGAACCTCCTTACGGATAACTAAAATTCTTTAGTAGTAATAATGCTTAGCTATTTTCCTATTCTTTTAGCATAGCTTTCGAAAAAAATGTGGATGAATCGTTTTTTTAAATGGTCTTTAATAATTCTATCAATTTTCTTATTGCTATTGCCCGATGACTCATGGTGTTTTTAAACTCTATACTCATTTCAGAATAAGTGCTTTCATAACCCTTTGGTTTAAAAATGGGGTCGTAACCAAACCCTTCAGTACCACTTTTTGTGTGTGTAATTTCGCCTTTAACAATACCTTCAAAACAAGTTAGTTTTCCATCAATAATCAGGGCAATAACTGTTTTAAATTGTGCTGAACGATTTTCAATATGTTGAAGTTTATTCAACACTTTATTCATATTATCTTCTGGATTTTTTTGCTCTCCTGCATATCTCGCAGAGTATACTCCTGGCTCTCCATTTAAAGCTTCAATTTCTAGTCCTGTATCATCAGCAAAACAATTGAAGCCATATTTTTCATAAATGTATTGAGCTTTTTGAATGGCATTACCCTTAATGGTATCGGCTGTTTCAGGAATTTCTTCTAAACATCCAATATCCTCTAAATTCAATAATTCAATAGAATTACCTATTAAATGCTTTATTTCTTTAATTTTATTTTTGTTATTTGTAGCGAAAACCAGTTTTAACATTTTGAAAATTCCTTTTAATATACCTTTTATTTCAGGCAACGAAGTTACAACCATTAATGAGGTAATTCATGAAAAAGTATTTTCATCACCCGGGAAATTTACAAAAAAATGCGAAAATGAATTGTCAACATTAACAGGATGCGATGAAATTCGTTTAACCACAAGCTGCACCTCAGCTTTAGAATTGGCTGCTTTAGCAATAGACTTAAAAGTTGGTGATGAAGTCATCCTACCCTCGTTTACTTTTGTTTCTTCGGCCAATGCTTTTGCTCTTCGAGGAGCTAAATTGGTTTTTGTAGATATTAATCCTAAAACCATGTGTTTGGACGAAAGTTTATTGGAAAAAGCCATCTCACCAAAAACCAAAGCAATTGTTTTAGTGCATTATGCCGGATTAACCGAAAACATTGAAAAAGTAGTTGAGTTTTGCAAAATCAACAACATTTATTTAATTGAAGATGCTGCACAAAGTATTGATTCCTATTACAAAAATCAACATTTAGGTACGTTTGGTGATTTGGGTTGTTTTAGCTTTCACGACACCAAAAACATCCAATGTGGTGAAGGGGGAGCGATTTTAATTAACAACAAAAAAGTGGTTAAAAAAGTGGATGTTATTCTTGAAAAAGGTACCAATCGTGCTGCTTTTTTAGCAGGAAAAATTGACAATTACACTTGGCAGAGTTTGGGTTCTAGTTATGGATTGAGTGAAATAAATGCTGCCTTTTTATATGCTCAACTTCAATCCCTGCCTACGCAGGGACTAAAATCGGTAACTAAAAAAAGAAAAGAGCTTTATAAATTATACCAGAAAAATCTTCTGCCTCTAAAACAAAAAGGATTCATTGATTTTCCGGAAACAGAAAACAATCATAATGCCCATATTTTTTTCATTAAAGTCGAAAATAAAACGGTAAGAGACCTATTGATTCATCACTTGAAAGAATCAGGAATTAGTGCTTACTTCCACTATTCACCGTTACATTTGAGTGAAATGGGGAAACAATATGCATTTATTAGTTCTGAAAAGGACTTTAGTAAAGAAGAAAGTGAAAAAATTATTAGGCTGCCTTTGTTTTATGGGTTAACGGAAAATGAAATTAAGTTGGTTAGTAAAGGAATTGAACAATTTTTTGAAATTAAATAGTGATGGTAATATATTTCTGATTTCATTACACGTTTTCTAATGCCAAGAACTCTTCTAAGGGGTAAACCATTACATTATTTTTTAGTGGATAAGGCATTGAAACTTGGGCAATAATATATGCTTTATCAACTTTTAAATCTTCTACTGCATTCCAAAAACCGATAGAAACATGTGGTGCGGAAGATACCTTAATTTCTAGTGCAATTTTTTTATTTCCTTTGATTAACAATAAATCCACTTCATTTCCATTAGAAGTTCTATAATAAAAGGCTTCATACGTTTTATATTTTTGAATAATATTTTCGATAACCATACCTTCCCAAGAAAATCCATAAATGGGGTGAGTGTATAATGTGTTTATACTATCAATGTTTAATAATTTATGCAATATACCTGTATCTCGAATGTATATTTTAGGTGCTTTAATGATTCTTTTTTTGATATTGATAAAATAAGGCTGTAATCGCCTTACCATAAAAGTGTGTTCTAAAATATCAATATAATTTTTTACAGTAGGTGCACTTACACCCAACGACTGAGCCAGTTGAGCATAATTTAGGATTTGACCATTCAAGTGAGCAATCATTACCCATAATCTTTTTAGGTTTTCTGGTGGTAAATGATACCCAAACTGTTGAACATCTCGTTCTAAATAGGTTTTAATATAGTTACCCAACCATTCTGAGGAATAGGCATTATCACCTAAAATACTTTTTGGAAAACCTCCTTTAAACCAATATTGGTTCAAATCAATCTTATCTTTTATTTCAGTAAATAAAAATGGATTTAATTCATAATAAAAAATTCTTCCTGCGAGAGTTTCTGAACTTTGACGCATTAATTCGGGAGAGGATGACCCTAATACCAAAAATTTTGTTGTAGGATATTCGTCAATAAATCCTCTCATTTCTTTAAAAACTCTCGGTAAGAGTTGGATTTCGTCCAAACAAATTAGTTTATCTTTATTTTGCTCAAAAAAAAGATAAGGCTCTGTTAAAGCCAGTTGATTTTTTTCTAATTCCAAATCAAGGTAAATTGAATTAGGGTATCTTTCCAGTATTTTTTTAGATAGGGTCGACTTTCCAACTTGTCTTGCTCCAATAATTGCAGTAACGGCAATGTTATTAAATTGAACAAGAAGTTCTTTTTCTAATTGTCTTGAAAATATCATACAACAAAGATACTAAAAAGTATGTAATTGTAAAAATGTATTTTATAATTACATACTCTTTTTTAATTAAAACCATGTAAATTGAAACTTGTAATTTCAATTTACATGGTTATTAAAATCATTTATACTACGAAATGAGCATGTATTGCAAAAACTGAGTAACAACATATTTTTGTATCTTTGTTTTCAGGTTTATTTACCACAAATGAAAACTCGAAACCAATTTATAGACGAAAATGCACATTTGTTTTGGTACATCCGAAAGGATAAATTACATGCCATAAGCGATGAAGTGTTGGTAGAGTTTATTTTAAGTTATGCCGATTTGCCTCAAATTAAGGAATTGATTGATATTGTGGGCGAAAAAAAAGTGGCCAAAATTGTGGAAAACAATATCATTAAAGTAAAAAAACACGAACGACAAAATTACAGGTTATCCACCTTAAACATGTTTGGAAAATATTTTGAATCAAAAAATTTACTTAAATATTCTTAGTCAAAGTCAACTCGACTTATTGCCCCTCATTAAGCAATACAAAACCGATTATTATTTAGTTGGAGGTACAGCTATTGCCATGTTATTAGGGCATCGAGCATCCATCGATTTTGATTTGTTTACCTTTAAAAACCAAAACCAGTTGAGTGCCAAAACACTGCTTCAATCTAAAGTTTCTGATAAAATTATTTCAATTGTTGAAAGTAAAGACCAAGCACATTTTATTATCAATGGCGTGAAACTAACTTTCTTTAATTTTTATTTTAAAATACCCGTTAAAGAAACGATACCAGGAATAAAAATGCCAAATCTCTTAACATTAGCAGCCATGAAAGCTTTTGCATTGGGAGGGAAAGCATGGAAAGATTATATTGACCTCTATTTCATTTTAAAGCATGGTATAAAGCTGGATGAAATTATACAAACAGCCACAAAATTATTTAACTCCGAAAATACTACCCTTTTTGGATACCGAAATTTTATTGAACAATTGATGTATTATAACGATGTGAGTTATGAAGAAGAGGTTATATACGTAGGAGAGCACCAACCAACCGATGAAGAAGTAAAAGCTTTTTTAACTCAAATAGCTTTAGATTTTTTAAAAAATAAAGGACTAAAATAAGTGCGTTTAAACCATTTTATGCTAAATTATTTCCACTATTCGCCGTTACATTTGAGTAAAATGGGAAAACAATATCAATATGTTAAATCAGAGAAAGATTTTAGTAAGATTGAAAGTGAACGGATTGTTAGGTTGCCTTTGTTTTATGGGTTAACAGAAAATGAAGTGGCGTTGGTTGGTGATAGTATTAAACTATTTCTTTAAAAATAAATGAACGAATCTTTAGCAGAATATTATGATTTGAGACTTGGCTTATATGACATTTGTTTGGCTATTATTTTTTTCGCAGTTATCTATATTTTTGCTTTTCATGTTAAAAAGAGTAAAATTGCTAAAAATCCTGAATATAAATATTTTATTTTAGGATTAACCATGAAAGTAATTGGTGGATTTACGTTTGCATTGTTAACTGTTTACTATTGGAAAGGAGGGGATACCCTTAGCTATTACAAGGCAGCAACAGATTTATCAAATGTATTATTATCAAATCCAATTAGAGGTATTGAATTATTGTTTACTTCAATAAAAGATTTTGATGTTACAGCAGATCATTTTCATCCTTATGCAGTCGATTTTATTAATGATAAAGATGTGCTTCTATTAGTTAAAATTACTTCATTAATTAATATTATTGGTTTATATTCTTATGGGACAACAACAGTTTTGTTTGCTTCCATTTCATTTATTGGATTATGGATGGCTTATTCCAATCTTTGTAAGTTATATCCTAACTACAGCAAACAATTATTAATTGGTTTTTTTATGACACCCTCAATTATTTTTTGGAGTTCAGGAGTGTTAAAAGATACTATTACCATGAGTTGCATTGGCTGGACAATGTATGCTTTTTCTAATATTTTATTTTTTAAACGCAAGATATTAGTTAGCATTTTTTTAGTGATTATTTCTTCTGTCATCATCTTTACTCTTAAACCTTATATTTTATATATTCTCATACCTTGTATGTTAATTTGGACTCAATCTCATCTTAAAAATTTAATAAAAGGAAGTTTTATTAGAATTGTATTGATTCCTTTAATTATGATTTTGTTTGTATTTGGAACAACTTCTATTATTAAAGATATTTCTGCTTCTGCCGGAAAATATGATTTAAATAAGGTTGAGACTACTTTGGAAGGATTTAGAAGTTGGCATGGCTATTTAGCCCAAACTCAAAGCCAATCAGGATATACTTTAAGTTCAACCGACTTTAGTCTATTAGGGATGATAAAAATGTTGCCTGAAGTACTAAATGTAACTTTTTTTCGACCTTATTTATCGGAAATAAGAAATATGCCTACTTTAATTGGTGCTTTTGAAAGTATTGTCTTACTTTTTTTTACATTATACCTAATTATTACTCGAAGAGGAAGTTTTTTTAGATTAATCTTTTACAATAAGGACATTCGTTTTATGATGATTTTTGCTCTTTCATTTGGGTTTATCGTTGGAATAAGTTCTTATAATTTCGGTGCTTTATCAAGATATAAGATGCCAGCACAAATGTTTTTCATACTAGCATTAACATTAATCTACAAATTAACGCTGAACAAACGCCTCATAATTAAATAGCTCCTCGAAATATTGATAAAAATATTTCTCTATTAGCTTCAATGGAATATCTTTCAACAACAGTTTTTCTTCCAGCTTTTCCTATTTTTTCTCGTAGTTCTTTAGATTCTATTAATCTACTCAATTTTTCCATCCAATCAGCCTCAGAAATAGCCAGGAATCCATTCTCACCATCTTGAATAATTTCGGTATTTACTCCTACAGGAGACATAATGGTGGAAATTTCCAATGCCATGTATTGCAATCCTTTAAACCCACATTTTCCTTTTGCCCATTCGTTATCAGGCAAAGGCATTATACCAATATCAATTTGAGTTAAATCTTCAATTTCGGTTGTTTTATTCCATTGTTGATAGGATATTTCAATTGAGGAACCTTTAATAGGTGCATTTGAAATCATCACCAATTCAACTTGTGGATATTTGTTTTTTAGTTTAGCTAACACCGGAAATAAGAATTTTAAATGATTGTTCGTTGTGATGGTTCCTGTCCAACCAATCCTTATTTTTTCATTTTGTTTTATAGTTTTATTAGGAAAATGATAGTTTGTATCAATAGTGGTAGGAATTACAAACACATGTTTGTTGTATTTCATCGCATAATCAGCTAGGTAATTATTGCCAGCAATAACAGTAGTTGAATAAGCAATGATTTTTTCTGTTTTATTCGGAAATTTTAACCAACCTAAACTTTTGTTAACTGCTGAGACATCTTTTATCCAAATAGCATCATCAAAATCATAGATTATTTCTTTTCGAAATACCTTTGCATATAACCATTCAAAATAGACCGGACCAATTAAACAGGCTTCTCGATGAATAAATAACTTATCGTATTTATATAGAGAAAAAAGTATAAAATGTCTTTTAAGAATTCCTTTTAATATTCCAATTACTTTTCTTAAAGTATAACCCTTTTTGTAAAAAATCGACCAAGTTTTTTTATCTAAAAATGAGGATATTTCATAGTTGATGGTTTCGTTTTTTAAAAACTGAAAATACTGCTCAAACCTAAACCGTTGACTAGGTGCTGAATTTAAAGGGTAAGGTGTTAAAAAAAGTATTTTTTTCATCTTAGTTTTTCCATCCAAAAAGGAAGCGTCTTTGTTATAACAACCATTTCCAAGTTGGATTACAAAGTTATCTATTTTAATCATTAGTCCCCGAGCAAGTAACCAGTTTTTAACTTTTAATGCTTTCTTGTAACAAAGTAAGGGCAGTTTTGTATATTTTTTGTAACAAAGTAAGGGCAAGTTAGTTTTCAATAAAAAACTTTAGAGTTCAGTATATAAATACATACATTTTATTATCTTTGATGTCATTAAAATCCATATATCTATGGAATTATTTAAAGGACAAGACCTCTTAGAATTTGCTGAACGCTTTAAAACTGATGAAAACTGCATAGAATACCTATCTCATTTTAAATGGAGTGAAGGGTTTAAATGTTCTAATTGTGGGCATACTGGAGGTCAAACAAGGAGGAACCATTCAATAACATGCAATAAATGCAGTCATACTAAGATGTAAAACCCTTTAAGTTAACTCATCTAGAAAAAGTAAATTTTTCATATTTTCAGAGGGTTCTGTTAAAATAATCAATAATTTCTTCCATTTTTTCTATAAATTTGGATTTTTGTACGATAAAATTTTTAATGAAAGAGAAAATAGACGTAATGATAGTTGGAGCTCAAAAGGCTGGGACAACTTCGCTTTTAAGATACTTTGGGGAACATCCTGAATGTATTGCACATCCTCAAAAAGAATTTGCTTATTTTTTAGAACCTAATCAATATAAAAATGATTTTACTATTGCCTTTTCAAAATACTTTGCCAATATAGAATGTTCACCTAACAAAAAAATCGTAGCAAAAAGTGCTGGTCTTTATTCAAATGAAAATGCAATCAAGAGACTTTATGAGCATAATCCTCTGTGTAAAATAATTTTGATTCTTAGAAATCCTGTTGAGCGGGCTTATTCTTCCTATCTAATGGAAAAAAATTACGGTTCAGCAAAATTTGATTTTTCGGAATTACCCCATTTAATTAATTCTCACCTTGAAAAAGATGAGAGCTGGGGCTTTAGTTTTTTTATTGATTATGGATTATATGTGAATTATCTAAAACTCATCTATAGTTATTTTCCAAAAGAACAAGTTTCTGTAGTACTTTATCGGGATTTTAAAAATTCACCAAAAGAAATCTGTTCTTCTCTTTTTAAAAAAATTGGAGTTGACTCTTCCTTTGCACCAGATACAGACGTAAAACACAATGTTACGCTAAAAACAAGATCAACTGTTGTTGCACGAGCAATAAAACACATCCTAAAAAGAGATGGATTAGTTAGAAAAACATTAACCCAGTTAATTCCATCAAACAAAACTTATAAATATGGTGAATTGTTGAGAGAAGCTAATAAGACCAATCAGAAATATTCAACAATGAATTCAGAAGTTAGGCAGTTTTTAATTGATTTTTATAAACCTTACAATCTTGAATTGGAAAAATTAATCGGTCAAGATTTGTCGGAATGGAATAAATAATATGGAATACGAAATAAAACCTCGAACTAAATTAACTTTAGGTTTAGCTGAACTTTGGCTTTATCGTGAGTTGTTTTACTTTTTTACTTGGCGTGATATTAAAGTAAAATACAAACAAACGGTGTTAGGATTTCTTTGGGCAATTTTACAACCACTTTTAATGACGTTGTTATTTACCTTTAGTTTAGGTAGAATTATTTCCGAAAATTCCACTTTAAATATGCCTTATCCATTATTTGCTATGAGTGGATTGGTTGTTTGGAACATATTTTCATCGGGCTTGGCAAATGCTGGAAATAGTATGGTAAATAACGCCAATATTATTAAAAAGATATATTTTCCTCGTTTAATTATTCCTATATCTGCTGTATTAACTTCATTGTTCGATTTTTTAATGGCATTTATTATTTTTATAGGGATGCTATTTTTCTATCAAACAAAGGTTTCTATACCTCATTTCATACTATTTATCCCTTTGAGTTTATTTGTTACTTGTATTGCAACATTCGGGATAGGAAGCTGGTTGGCAGCATTAAACATTAAATACCGAGATTTTAGATACGTTATCCCTTTTATGATACAAGGATTATTATTTCTAACTCCTGTTATTTATCCTTTATCATTGATTAACAATGTAAGCCTTAAATATTTGTTAGCTATAAACCCTATGTATGCAGGAGTAGAATTTTTTAGGTATGGAATTACTATGCAGCATTTTGACAATCAGCTTATAATTATTAGTGTAACCTCGGCAATTTTTTTCTTTGTTGTAGGTTTGTTTTACTTTAGAAAAACAGAGTCTTATTTTGCCGATTTAGCTTAGTTATGAAGCCAATACTTGAAATACAACACATCTCTAAAAAATTTCGTATCCGACACGAAAAGCAACCCTATTTAAGTATTAGAGATTCTTTTTCATCATTATTTAAACCAAGTAATAACTCTACTGAAGACTTTTATGCTTTACAAGATATTAGTTTTAATGTAAATCAAGGCGACACTATTGGCATTGTTGGGAAAAATGGGGCAGGTAAATCTACCTTATTAAAAATACTTTCTAAAATAACGCCACCAACATCGGGCAAAATAATTTGCAGAGGACGAATTGCCAGCCTTTTAGAAGTTGGTACAGGGTTTCACCCTGAACTTTCGGGAAGAGAAAATATTTTTTTGAATGGCTCCATTTTGGGGATGAAACGAAGTGAAATTGTTAAGAATTTTGATGCGATAGTTGATTTTGCAGGTGTGGAAAGATTTATTGATACTCCGCTTAAACATTATAGTAGTGGAATGCAATTACGCCTGGCTTTTGCTGTAGCCGCATTCTTAGAAAATGAAATTTTGATTATTGATGAAGTATTAGCAGTCGGAGATAGTGAGTTCCAAGAAAAATGCATTGGAAAAATGGAAGATGTTAGTAAAAGTGGAAGAACACTTTTGTTTGTAAGTCATAATATGGGGGCTGTAAAAACTTTGTGTAATAAAGGTGTTTTAATTAATGAAGGTAAATTAGTTCTTCATGACACCATGAATGCCGTTGCAATGAAATACATAACCAATTCATCTCACAGGAATAATGAATTTATTATTGATTATCATAAACATAGAAATGGAATAGGTTATGCCACTAAAGTAAGTGTTGAGGATATTGAGGGAAATACCATACAAGTAATCTCGATTGGTCAAGCATGGCAAATTCGAGTTAATTTTACCATTAACGAACAAATACCCCATTTTATAATTGGAATTGGTTTTTTAACTTCGGAATCTATTCCATTCAGAACATCGTGGTCTGTACCTCAAGTTATTTTACCGGGTAATTATGAAGCTATTTTCAAAGAAACAAAAATTCATTACGGTTCTGGTAAATATTTTATTCATGTAGGTCTATCATCAAGAGAACAAACATTTAATTATATTCAAGATGATATTTCTATTGATTTTGATGATTATGTCGATAAGAGTATTGCTCCTAGAAGTAATGGACTAATTTTAAATCAAATGGAATCAGAAATAAAAAAATTATAGTAATTGAACTAATTGTAGTTATTAAGTTTTACTAATTTTCTTGATTTAAGTATAGTAATATGTTTATAAGAAAAATAATATCTCCTTTTAGTAATTTTTATGCAAGGTGGAAAAAAATATTTCCATCTAAAAAAGTAAAAATACATGTGTTCGGTGATTCGCACGGAAGAAATTGTTTTAATGGATTAGACTGTAATAATCACTCTACTAATTCAATTACCATGCATAAAGTTGGAAGAGATAAATTATCATTTATCAATTTTTTAAAATTTAATATTAGAAATGGTGATGTTGTTTTTTTAATTTTTGGGGAAATCGATTGTAGATGTCATATTAAAAAACAATTATTATTGAATCGTGATTATAATGAAATAATTTCAGAATTAATTGACGAATATATTAAAACAATAGAATTAAATAATTCGAATTTTAAAAATCTTAAAATTATACTATGTTCAATTGTACCACCAACAAGAAAGAATGATTATGAAAAAATCAATGGACAAATTACACACGAATTTCCATTTATAGGCACAGATGATGAAAGAGTTAGATTTACCAAAGACTTAAATAAAAAATTAAAGAAAAAATGTGAAGATAATAATTATTTATTTTTAGATTTTTATTCTGAATATTCAGATAATGAGGGGTTGTTATTAACTGATATTTCAGACAAGACAGTTCATATAAAAGAGAATGATTTAATTTTAAAAAAAGTTGATAAAATTTTAAATTCATTATCTCAACCAAAAACACCTTAAATTAAGATTTGCGTTTAATAATAGTTTGATACCATTTTAATTTTACGATATAAAATATGACCTTATGATAAAAAAAATTATTAGACTAATTAAGGGGAAAATAATTAAAAATGAGATTGAAAGAAAAGTTAAGAATGATTTTAAACACTTTCTTGCTTTATCTGCAAAATCCACTAATAAAATTTATTTGAAAAATGTTGAATATAATCCAATATATGAAAATACCAAAGGAACTATTTTTGATAGACACTATATCTATCATACATCATGGGCAGCAAGATATTTAGCTAAAGTAAAACCAACATTACATATAGACATATCTTCTTCCTTGTTTTTTTCTGGAATCTGCTCTGCTTTTAATGATATTTCTTTTTATGATTATAGACCTGCTAATTTGATTTTAGATAATTTAAATTGTTTACAGGCAGATTTAATCAATTTACCCTTTAAAAATAATTCTATTTTTTCACTTTCATGCATGCATACTGTAGAGCATGTTGGTTTAGGCAGATATGGTGATGAGCTTGATCCAGATGGTGATATTAAGGCGATATCAGAATTAAAGCGAGTACTTGCAATTAAAGGAAATCTTATTTTTGTTGTTCCTATTGGTAATCCAAAAATAGTATTTAATGCACATAGGATATACTCACATGATCAAATTTTAACTTTTTTTGAGGATTTAGAATTAATTGAGTTTGTATTAATACCTGAAAATGAAGAAGATGGTGGTCTAGTCTATAGTCCATCTAAAGAGTTACTTGAAAAACAAAATTATGGTTGTGGATGTTATTGGTTTAAAAAAAATAGAAAATAAATATGCATACAAAAAATAAAAATTCTAATATTAATGGACTAAATGAAGTTAACCGAAAATATTGGATTACCTCAGTTTTAAAAAAAATTCCTAACAACTATCGTATTTTAGATGCAGGAGCAGGTGAACAGCAATATAAAAAGTTCTGCAATCATTTAAATTATGTATCTCAGGACTTTGCCCAATATATTCCTTCAGAAATGGAAAATGGTTTTCAGATGCAAGAATGGAACTACGGAGAATTAGATATTATTTGTGATATAACCTCTATTCCTGAGCCAGACCAAAGTTTTGATGCTATTTTATGTACAGAAGTATTTGAACATATATCAAATCCGATTGATGCAATAAGAGAGTTTGGCCGATTAATACGAAAGGATGGCTTCCTTATCATTACTGCACCATTTTGTAGCATGACACATTTTGCTCCTTACCACTTCTATTCGGGGTTTAACATTTTCTTTTATGAGAAGCATTTAGCTGAAAATGGATTTGAAATAATAGATAAATCCACCAATGGAACTTATTTTGAATTTATTAAACAAGAAATAAATAGAATTGATCTCATAGCTGAGAAATACACCAATAAAAAAAGCTCGTTTCTTGAAAAGAAAGCTATGGGTGTTGTGAATAGAATGTTAAACAAATTTTCCTTAAACGACAAAGGATCCAATGAATTGTTAAATTTTGGATTTCATATTTTGGCAAAAAAGAAATGATTGTAATACGAGTTCAAGGAGGCTTAGGCAATCAATTATTTCAATATGCATTAGCTTTAAGTCTTAAAAAAAAGAAAAATACTAAAGTTATACTAGATATTACTTTTTACAAGGAATCTTTTATCCCAAACGGAGCCACAAAACGTAGTTTTATTTTAGATAATTTCAACATTAAAGATATTGAATATACAATAGATAGAAATTTAGTTCTTAAGAACTCATTCTCACAAAAAATTAAGCGTTTATATGAACGAAAGCTCCTGCCTTATTACAAAAATACTTATGTAGTTGAAAAGAAATCTGGCTTCGACTCATTCATTTTTGAAGTCAAGAAGACAGCATATTTAGATGGCTATTGGCAGTCATATAAATACTTTGAAAACATAGAAAAAGAACTTAGATCAGATTTAATGTTAACTACTAAACTCTCATCTGATTCAGCTGTTCTACTAAGTGCAATAAAAAAACAACAGAACTCTATCAGTTTACACATAAGACGAGGAGATTATGTAACTAAATACAACAATCTTTATTACCAGATCTCTTTGGATTACTATACAAACAGTATAAACTTTATTAAATCAAAGTTAGCTAATGATTCCATAAAGATTTATGTCTTTTCTGATGATATTGACTGGTGTAAACAGAATATAAAAATTAATGATTCTCATTATTTTGTGCCAAATAATCAAAAAGAAGATTTTGAAGATTTAATCTTGATGTCAAATTGTTCTCACAATATAATCGCTAATAGCACCTATTCATGGTGGGCTGCGTGGTTAAACTCAAACCAAAAAAAAATTGTTGTTTGTCCAAAAAGATGGTTTAATGACTCCAACAACAACTTTAACACTACTATTTATCCGACTTCATGGAACAAACTTTAGTAACTGTATTAATGCCTGTTTTTAATGGAGAGCTATATCTTAGAGAAGCTATCGATAGCATATTAAATCAAACTTATAAAAACTTAGAACTATTAATTATAAACGATGGTTCTAATGATAGGTCAATTGAGATTATTAATACTTATAAAGACCAAAGAATTAGACTCATTAATTTTGAAAAAAATCAAGGACTAATAACTGTTCTTAATGTTGGAATAAATGAAGCTAAAGGCTGCTATATTGCAAGAATGGATGCTGACGATGTTGCATACCCAGAAAGAATAGAAAAACAACTAGAAATTTTTAAAACACATCCTGAACTAACTATTTGCTCAACTCTTATGAGTATTAATAGAAAATCAAGTGTCTATTTCAAATCTGTTTTAAATTCTGACGAAATAAAAGCAAGGCTATTATTTGATAATTTGGTATGCCACCCAACAGTAATGTATAAATCATCCCCGTTTATAGATTCTTGCTATTACTATAAAATGGATTTCCCTCATGCAGAAGATTATGCACTATGGCTTGATTTTATTGAGAAAGAAACATTCAATATTATTCCTAAAACTTTACTAAAATATAGAGAGCATGATACTCAGGTCTCGAAAAAGAATAGATTATCTCAAATTAATTCAGTAGTTAAAGCTCAATCTATTCTTCTCAATAAACTGGGTGTTAATCCAACAAAAGAAGAATTATTAATTCACTCCAAAATCTTTTTTATTGATTATCATTATAATCTATCTTTTTTTATTGAAGCAGAAAAATGGTTATTAAAACTTAAAAAACAAAATCAGAAAACAAATATATTTAGCCCAGTTGATTTTGAAAACATTCTTAGTTGGTCTTGGTTTGAAATATGTACAGATTTTGCTTCAAAAAAATATAGATGTGAGAAGTTATTTAAAAACTCAGAATTATACAACTTTAGAGTATATTCTAAATATTATTTGATTAAATTCGAATTGAAAAACTTGATTGCATACAAAACTTTATGAGAACTACCATTGTTATTCCAACTTTCAACCGATTTGACAAACTTATTCTAACTCTCGAATCAATTAATAATCAAACATATAATGATTTTAGTGTAGTGGTAATGGATGACGGTTCATCAAGTGATACTATTAGTAAATATGCCCTACTAAAACCCAATCTGAATTATTCTTTAACCATTTATTACCAAGTTAATGGCGGTGCTTCAGAAGCAATAAACAACGCTATTTCTACTGTGGAAGACGGACTAATCATTCTAATTGATGACGACATTATATTATCAGAAAACACTATAGAAAAACATGTCTCTCACCATACCAAATTAAAAAACACATTATTATCTGGACCAGCCTTTGTAGATAAAAAGGCTATGTCAACAGATGTTGAAAAGTATAAAGTGTTTATGGAAGAGACTTGGATGAAAAAAACAAATAAAGAAACTCAAGCCTTTAAAATTTCATTTGAAAATTTTTTAATAACAACCGCTAATATGTCTTTTTCTAAAGAAACTTTCGAAAAAATTGGCGGATTTGACACAACCCTTAGAGATGGATATGATTTTGAATTTGGACTTAGAGCTTTAGAAAAAAATATTGAGTCTTATTATGATAAAAGCATTAGTGTTATTCATAACGACAGAATTACTTTAAGATACTATGCCAAAAGACAAAAGTGTTATATTGATTCTAAAAAAAAGATATTTTTGACAAATCCAAACTATAAAATCTTATTAAAAAATGAGTACTTAATCCATATTCCATTTATCAAAAAGATAATTTATTACATACTTAGGTTAAATCTAATTGTTAATTTTATGGAAGATTCTAAAATATTGTTAATTCTACCTATAAATTTTCGATATAAACTTTACGGAAGTACAATAGCCGCCTTAAGTTTGAAAGAAAATTAGTACTCAGATATTTGAAGATTATTTCTTTATATTCTTTCAAAAAATAAATGAAAAAAAATATCGCCTATATAATTTCCTCTATCAATAAATCTATTGCATTCGAATGGATTGTTAACCATATTGATACTTCTAAATTTAATCTCACATTTATACTTTTAAATGACATTTATTCACCTTTTGAAGATTTCTTATTAAAGAAGAATATACCAACATTTCGCATAAACTATAATGAAAAAAAAGATATACCTTCTGCAATTTTCAATACTATTAAACTGCTTAAATCAAATAAAATTGAAATTGTCCATTGTCATTTATTTGAAGCTTGCCTTGTGGGACTCACTGCTGCAAAACTAGTTGGAATAAAAAAAAGAATCCATACTCGCCATAATGCCACAATACACCATGATTACTTTCCGAAAGCTGTAAAATATGATAAATTTATTAATTATCTATCAACAGATATTATAGCCATAAGTGAGAATGTGAAAAATATTTTAATTGAGATGGAACATGTTAATCCAAAAAAAATTTACATCATTCATCACGGTTTTGATTTTAATGATTTTGAAAATATTTCTCAAAAAAGGATTAAAATTTTAGAACAGAAATACACTTTAAAAAAATGCGACACACCTATTATTGGTGTTATTTCAAGATATATTCATTGGAAAGGAATTCAATATATAATACCTGCTTTTATTGAATTTCAAAAAAAATTTCCAGAAGCTCATTTTATATTTGCAAATGCTTCTGGACCTTATGATGATGAAATTAAAAAATTATTAACACAGCTACCGAGCAAAAGTTATACAGAAATAAAATTTGAACAAGATATAGCCACATTATATAAGTTGTTTGATTGTTTTGTTCATACTCCTATAGATAAAAAAAGTGAAGCATTTGGACAGACATATATAGAAGCAATGGCAGCAGGAGTTCCTTGCATTGTTACTAAATCTGGAATTGCGAATGAATATATTGAGAACAAAAAAAATGCAATAGTTGTTCCATTTAAAGATTCAAATTCTATTTATAAAGCATTAAATTTATTATTTTCTGATAATGAGTTAAAAGAAAATTTAATTCTTAACGCCAAAAATGATGTTAAAGAACGGTTTGGTATTGAGAAAATGATTCAAAAACTTGAAGAATTGTATGGAAAATGAACTCCTTTTCTCAATTATTGTACCTACCTATAATAGAGCTAATTTTATTCAAGTAACAATAAAATCTGTATTTAATCAAAAATACAAGAATTTTGAACTAATAATAGTTGATGATGGTAGTACCGACAATACAGAAGAAGTTGTTTCAGCAATTAAGGATAACCGTATTAAGTATTACAAAAAAGAAAACGGAGAAAGAGGTGCAGCTCGTAATTATGGAGCATCAAAATCTTTTGGAGACTATCTAGTTTATTTCGACTCTGATGATATTATGTATCAGGATTGCCTGACTACAGCTTATGAATTTATATGTAAAAATAATCCAGCAATTTTTCATATTGCCTATGAGATCAAAAATAGTGAAGGAAAAGCAAATCATTATTACAAAAAACAATTTAATGATATTAATAGCGAATTAATACAAGGGAATCCGTTGAGTTGTATAAATGTTTTTATTAGAAAAGATATTGCTCAGCAAAATCATTTTAATGAGTTACGCACTCTTTCTGGTATGGAAGATTGGGAGTTGTGGTTAAGAATGGCAATAAAATATAAAATTTTATATGTGAATAAGATAAGTGCTTGCCTCATGAATCATGATGAAAGAAGTGTTTTAAGAATTAATAAAGATGATTTGATAAATCGTGTTTTATTATTTCTAAATGTTATCTTAAGCAATCAAGATATAACAAATTATTATAAAAAAAAACTTCATCTATTTAAATGTAGTTGTTACACATATATCTCTTTACATATAGCATTAACAAAAGAAAATAAGACAATTGCTATTAAATATTTATTAAAAGGGTTAATACAAAATCCCTTTTTTATTTTTGAAAGAAGATTTTTGGCAATTATAAAACATCTATTATTTTGAAGGCAAATAAAACCAATATTCTGGTTATTACATCTTGGAGCTATAATGATGCTTTAATACAAACTTACACCTTGCCTTATTTGAATATTATTGCTAATCATCTTTCGGATGAGTCCAGCATTTTGGTTAATTATAAGAAATCTAAATCATTAGCAGATGGAATTAATTATATTGACTATATTTAGCCAAATAACATGAATAAACAAGACTTACAAAATACTATCCATCAAGGCGAAAACGAACAAGTAGAATTTAAAACTTCTTTTTCAAAAGAAGTAATCGAAAGTCTGGTTGCATTCTCAAATACTAAAGGTGGAATGGTTATTATTGGCGTAAATGATAGCAAAAAAGTTACAGGCGTAATTACAGCCAATGAAAGTATTCCAAATTGGATAAACGAAATTAAACAAAATACCACCCCTCAAATTATTCCTGATGTTGAACTTTTTGAATTAGAACATAAAACGGTTGTTGTTTTTAAAATTATCGAATATCCTATAAAACCAGTTGCTTACAAAAACAAATACTTCAAGCGTACCGCAAATTCTAATCATTTATTAACTGTTGACGAAATAAGCAACGAACACCTTAAAACCATTAATAGCAGCTGGGATTATTATCCTGATACATCTCATGGTATCGAACATCTTTCTATTGAAAAAATAAAACAGTTTATTCAAAAAATAGAACAACGGACGCAAAATTCAATAGAATTGTCTCCGTTTGATTTTTTATCTAAATTTGAAATAATAAGAAATAACCAACTCACTTTTGGAGCTTATCTTTTATTTGCAAAAGAATATTGCTCCATAAGCGATGTTCAAATAGGGCGTTTTAAAAGCGACATTACTATCATCGATAGCATTACGTTAAACACCGATTTATTTACCGAAACGGATGCCATTATTGCTTTTATAAAAAAACATTTAATGGTAGAATATATCATTACTGGCGAACCGCAAAATAAAGAACGATTCGACTATCCGCTTGATGCCATTCGAGAAATAGTTATCAATATGATAGTGCATAGAGATTACAGAGATAGCTCGGCATCTATCATTAAAATATTTGATGACCGAATAGAATTCTATAACCCAGGCAAATTAATTGGAAATATTACTATCGAAGATTTATTATCCAATAATTATACCTCGCAAGCACGAAATAAGCTCATTGCTAAAGCTTTTAAAGAAGTGGGGTTGATTGAGCGTTATGGCTCAGGAATCCGAAGAATACTGAATATTTGTGAAAATTATGGCATCATTCAACCAAAAGTAGAAGAAGTATTCAACGGTTTTCGAATACTATTATATAAAGAAAAGTTAAAAACCACAAATAAGGTCGTAGATAAGGTCGTAGATGGGGTCGTAGATAAGGTAAGTAGTCATCAAAAGAAAATTGTACAATTGATGAGCAAAAATCCATATATCTCATCGAGAGAATTAGCGTTGGAAGTAGGTATTTCTCAAAGAAAGACACAAGAAAACATCAAGAAACTTATTCAATTAACAATTATAAAAAGAATGGGTGCTGCTAAAGGTGGGTATTGGAAAATTTTAAATGATTTAGATGGGGTCGTAGATGAGGTCGTAGATGAGGTCGTAGATAAGGTCGTAGATAAGATAAGTAAGAATCAAAAGCACATTGTACAATTGATGAGCAAAAATCCGTATATCTCATCCAAGGAATTAGCGTTGGAAGTAGGTATTTCCCAAAGAAAGATACAAGAAAACATCAAGAAACTTATTCAATTAACAATTATAAAAAGAATGGGTGCTGCTAAAGGTGGGTATTGGAAAATTTTAAATGAAACGGAAGGATTGTAAATGAGAAATAGAAAAAACATACTAGTTATTACATCTTGGAGCTACAATGATGCATTGATACAAACATACACCTTGCCTTATTTGAATATTATTGCTAATCATCTTTCTGACGATAGCAATATTTTTCTTACAACGCTTGAAAAAAATAAGCAACTCATCAACAATAACCATCCTAAAATTAAGAACATTTTAATTGATTATTATCCGCTAAGTATAAAGGGATTAATGATGTGGGTAGGTCTTGTTTTTAAGTTATTGAAAACTATTAGAAAAGAGAAGATTGATGTGATACATTGTTGGTGTACACCTGCCGGTATGATAGGATATATTTTGTCTTTACTTACCCTAAAATCGCTTATCATTGATAGTTATGAACCACATGCAGAAACTATGGTAGAAAATGGGGTGTGGAAAAAAAATGGGATGGTTTATCGCCTACTTTTTTTCTTTGAAAAAAAATTAACTAAAAAAGCCAAATATTTAATTGCCACAACAGAGGGGATGAAAAGTTATGCTAAAGTCAACTATCATTTTTATGGTAATAATATTTTTGTAAAACCAGCCTGTGTTAACTTAGCACTGTTTTCTGAAGCTAATCTAAAAAATAACAAATTAATACAAGAATTGAATCTTCAGGATAAAATTGTTGGTGTTTATGCAGGGAAATTTGGAGGAATTTATTTAGAAAAGGAAATATTTGATTTTTTTAAAGTGGCTGAAAATCATTGGGGAGATAGATTTAGATCGTTAATTTTATCTACTCACACTAAATTAGAAATTTCAACCTATGAAACTAAAAGCGAGATTAATCCTGACACCATTGTGCATCGATTTGTAGCTCATCATGATATTCCGAATTATATGGGGTTGGGTGATTTTGGCATTACGCCTGTTAAGCCTATTCCTACTAAGCGATATTGCACGCCCATTAAAGATGGAGAATATTGGGCACTAGGTTTACCTGTTGTTATCACTAAAGATATTTCTGATGATTCCGATATTATAAAAAAACATGTTATTGGAAGTGTGTTGGAAGAACTGAATAAAGACAATTACCTTAAAGCCATTAAAGAAATTGATGTTTTATTAAAAAACAACACACGAATGGAGTTGTATAATAAAATTAGACCTATAGCAGAAAAATATAGAAATTTTGATATTGCCGAAAAGGTCTACAAAGAAATCTATGGCAAATAACTCACACCTTAACATACCAAACTTTCAGAGAATTTCCAATACCAAATAAGTTTAGTAGCCCATTTACAAAAGATTTAAGGTGCCTTTTATAGCCTGTTTCTAGTTGTTCTCGAAGTGCCTCATCTGAAGAAACTTGTTCGGCACTTGCATTATTCTTTTGATTTAAGCTTCTTTTAATTCGAGCAATACTAATACCAGTTGTAATAACTTTTAATTTCTTAAATCCTGTTTGAGTTAATAACAAATCAATCGTTTTTGGCGTATAATAACTCAAGTGTTCTGGATATTCAATAATTGCATAATCACCTTTTAGAAGAAAACGTTCAATAGCATTAAAATTAGGGGTGGTGATGTAAACCAGTCCTCCTTTTCTAAGCAAACGATAAAATTGTTGCATTTCCTCTACTGGATTATTAATGTGTTCGATAACTTCACTAGAAATAATTACATCAAATAGCCCATCTTCAAAAGAATCATTAGTCAATTTCCCTTTAAGGGTTTTTATACCTTTATCATTAAGATAAGCTAATTGATTGTCCGTAAACTCTGTTCCATAAACTTCCCAACCTCTTTTTTTTGCTTCAATTAAAAACAACCCTGGTCCACAACCCACATCCAACATTTTATTTGTTTTTCTGAATTTTTCAAAACCATCTAAAACCTCATTAATCCGAATGGTGGTTATTGCAGAATCAACTCCATATCCAATCGGATAATTCGTATAATGCTTTAAAATTTCCTCATCGGTTGGAATTTTGGAACAAAAAACAAATCCACTCGATTTACTTTTAACTAAGTAATCTTTCTCATAGCCTTTTAAAGGAGTTAAATCTTTGGCATTGGTTATAAGGCAGTTGGTATGAAAATTTGAATTTGTCATGAATGACAATATTACTTAAAATATAATTTCTGTAATGACTAATACTTTTACAATTACATTGTTAAATTCTAAAAATGAAAATATTCATTACGGTTGCAGTGGGTTATATTGGCTCTCATTATTATAGAAATTGTAGAAAACATCCATTGGAAAATTATTACTGTTAAAAATATTCTATTTCTTCTAAAATAAGTTAAGAAGATACCCATAGCTTTTAAACGAGAATCACAACGTTGTTATTTCATATTATTCCTAACTTTACTTACTTAAAGTTTTGTCATTTTGGTAATGAAAGTTTTTGTAAAAATATTGTTTGTTTTAGGGTTGTTTTGTATTAATAATAATTTAAAATCTCAAATTAATCCTTCTAGTGTTTCTGGACTAACTCTTTGGTTTACTGGAGATAGTATTCAAATGATAACACCACCATTTGTTGATAAAATTTTCGATTTATCCTCATCCTTAAATCATGCATTACAGACAGATACATCTTTTCAACCTGTAATAATAAATACCTATTTAAATGGACGACAAGCCATACAATTTGATGGAATTAATGATTTTTTGAGGTTTAATCTAATCCCTGATATTCGAACAGTTTTTTGGGTAATAAAAGAAAATTCTACTGCCACATTGAATTTTAGGGCTTTACTAGGTTCCTCCTTAACTTATGATTTTTATAGAAGTGGTTACACTTTATGGGACGCAACTTTCACAAGTAATTTTATCTTGGCTGGCGAGACAAGAATCAACTCTAATGTAATAAATGGTTTAACCACATCCATGCCAAATAATTATTCAATTATAAGTCTTATTACCACAGGAAATGTACAGGCTGATAATTTTAGTAATGATAGAAATCTTTTAAGAACTTGGGATGGTGAGCTTGCTGAGTTGATAGTTTACAATCAACCTTTAACAATTGCGGAAGTAACTCAGGTAGAACAATATCTTGGTAATAAATATGCCCCACCAATAGAATTACCAAATGATATCATTGTTTCTAATTCAGTATGCGACACAACGATATCTACCATTAATCCAGAAGGGAACACATACCTATATGAATGGTCGAATGGGTCAAACACCTCATCAATTTCTGTTCAAAAAAGTGGTACTTATTGGGTTTCAGCAACCAATATTTTTGGATTTACTTCTTATGATACTATTAACGTATATTTTCCTTCACCATCTTATCCAGATGATAATTTTTTATGTATTGGAACTACCGAAATTTGGAACACTAATCTAAGCACCTCTATTTTTAATTTCGAATGGAGTAATGCTTCTACCGATTCTTTATTAAATATTACTCAACCCGGAGATTATTGGGTAAAAGTTACCGATACATTGGGTTGTTTTCAATATTCTGATACTATTTCAATTTCAGTAGATTCTTTTCCAACAGAAACCACTTTAGGTATAGATAAAACAGTATGCCAAGGTTCAACTATTGGTTTAGAAACAGGGGTTGGAGTAATAAGTTATTTATGGAATACCAACGATACTTCTGCTCAAATTACGATTGATACCGCAGGAATCTATTGGATACAAGTAGAAAACAATAACGGTTGTATAGCCAACGATACTGTTCTAATAGCAGTAAGTGGAATTGCTCCAACGGTAAGTTTTAATGTTCAGGATAATTGTGTAAATAAAACAGTTGCATTCAATAACACTTCATTTACCACCGACGGAAGTAACATTATTAGTTCGTTTTGGACTTTTGGAACAGGTGATACTAGTAATTTACAAAACCCGGCATACAATTATTTAGCGACAGGAAATTACAATGTTACGCTACAAATACAAACGGACTCGGGATGCACAAACACTTTAACTCAACAAATTCAAGTTTACAAAAAACCAACGGCAGGTTTTTTTCCTGCAAATAGTTTAATGTGTTCGGATCAAAATGCGTTGTTTACTAATAATTCTTTTTCTTCCGATGGTGTTATCAACTCCTGGTTGTGGGATTTCGGAGTTGCTGGAAATACCGACACTTCATCACTCCAAAATGGAAGTTACGCTTATGCCATTACCGGAAATTATACCGTTCAATTAATTGTTTCTACTGAATTTGGATGTAGTGATACTGTTTTAAATTTGATAAATGTAAAACCATCGCCTATAGCAAATTTCGTTTTTCAAGACAGTTGTTTGACCAACCAAACCAAGTTTACGAATTTATCAACAGGAACTATTTCAATGACCAATTGGGATTTTGGCGATGCAAATTCAAGTGCTTTGTTAAATCCCTCTCATGTTTACGCAAACTCAGGTAGTTACAATGTTATATTAGCCATAAAAGCTACCAATGGCTGCTGGGATACTTTAATAAAACCCGTCGGTATTTACGACAATCCCATTGCTAATTTTGTTACTGATGATTATTGTGTGCTTTCCAATAATCAATTGTTTGATAGCAGCATAACAAATGCGGGTGTTTTAACCAATTGGAACTGGAACATTTCAAGTCTTTCTTTCCAATCTTCCAATCAAAACCCGATTATTAATTTCAACTTCGCAGATTCAGGTTTATTTCAATTAAAACTTAAGGTTACAAATAATTACGGCTGTATAGATTCTATAACAAAAACAATTGGCGTTTATCCTTTACCCATTCCTAATTTTAATTTCTCTCCAGAAATTGGGCTACCTCCTTTACAAGTTAATTTCAACAATCAAACATACGGAGGCAACTCATACCTTTGGGACTTTAATGATGGTAACTCTTCCATAGTCATCTCCCCTATTTATACTTTTCAAGATTCAGGTATTTTTATTGTTACTTTATTTGCTACAAGCCTTTATGGATGTGTGGATAGTATTTCAAAAACCATACAAATTATTGAACCTGTTATCGATTTGGCTGTTAAAAACATCTATTATGAGTTTGTCCCCAACTCAAATTTTATGAAAATGAGTGTTCAGTTTGCCAACGAAGGTAGAGTAACTATTCAAAATATGGAGTTGATTTTACAAAACTCAAGTACTGGTTCTATTTTAGAAACATGGAATGGAAATTTGGCTCCAAATCTGCAAAATATCTACACGTTCTCCTCAATGATAGAAATGCCAAACGGCGAAATTCCTAGTTTAATCTGTGTTAATGCAACCAACATCAATCATGGAATTGATGCTGATTTATCAAACAATGAATTTTGTAAGGCATTAGATAAATTCGAGTTGATTAATTTATACCCAAATCCAACTTCAAAAAATTTATTTTTAGAATTCATTTCTCCTCAACAAAGTGATTTGGAAATTAATTTGTTTAACAATGTAGGAAAATTAGTCTCAACTCTTTTTAAAGGTCAATCATCAAAAGGAATTAATCGATTAAATTTTTTAATGAGCATCTATGCTCAAGGTGTTTATGTGATTGAAATAAAAAATCAAGACGAAATTATTCGGAAAAAATTTATGGTTAATTAGTTTTAACTAGTAGGCAATTTATTTTAATAAGTCAACCCAAACAACCATAAAGGTATATGGTTATTTACACCAATTTCTATATCGTCTTTAACCAAAAAAGCGTTGTTAACTCCGATTATTTGTTTTTGAGGTTTATTTTTTCCTCCAATTTCAAAGGTATAGGTGTCGTCAACTAAAAAATCTCCCTTTGGAGGTAAAGAAAGCTGATGTTTGTCGTTAAGATGTTGTATAAAAAATGTTTCCCGAATATTTCCCACATTAACATTTTCGGAAGAAATAGCGTAATTGAGATTAGTATTCCCCAACCAAATTTTATTGGGTTTAGTTAATGAGCTGATGCTTGTATTTTGATTGTACAAGGTGTGTATCAATTCGGCTTTATCTAACAATTGCAAGGTTTGAACCAACACATTTCTATGAATCCCAATCCGTTCACTCAATTTACTGATATTGGGGATAAAAGGAACATTGGTAGCAATAACATATAATAAACGTTTAAGTTTTGATATGGTATCATAATTCAAGGTGGTTATCCCTTGTAAATCAACATCAAAAATTAAATTTATCGTATTTAAAATTTGTTGATAATATTCAGCAGTATTGTTGTTGTAATAGGGATACGCACCTGTTTCAATATACGATTTTAAATATTTATAAGGTTTAAATTGTTGGGTAATATCCAAACTTATACGGGCATGATTTTCAATAATTTGTTTCAAATCCAGTTTTGGTAATTCTATTTTTTCGTAATAAAGTAAATATTCACGAAATGAAAGAGCATTGAGATGATAACTAACTGCCCTTCTGCTTAAGTCTGATTCTCCTCTATAAATATCTAAAATAGAAGAAGATGTAAAAACTACTTGCAAGTTGGCAAAGTCATCATAAATCAACTTAATTTCTCTCGACCAATTCGGGTATTTATGCACTTCATCTAAAAGTAATAATTCACCTCCTGTTTTCTGAAAATCTTCCGCTAAACTGTAAAGTGTATTATCTGAAAAAAACAAATCATCCAAAGCAACATATAAAGTTTCTTTAGTGCTTTTTTTAGCAAGTTGAAGCAACATGGTAGTTTTTCCAACTCCTCTTGCTCCTAAAATGGCAATTAATCGGTTGTTTAAATTAATTTGACTAATTAAATAGCGTTCAAATTCAGTTGAAATACTACTAATTTTTGTGGTTGATTTAATAAGAAGTTTTTCCATTTTGATGTATATTTTAGCAAATATAGCAAATATTTGCTAAATATTTTAGCAATTATATAATTTTCAATAAAGGAGGGATCTAAATTAAACTGGTAATGTATTACCTATTTTTTCAAAATATTATGTAATTGATTACATAATATTTGGGCGTGATTTAAAAATAAAATTCCACTCTGTATTTTTAGTGTTTTGATTAATTGAGTGTAATGTTAACTTTTTAACTGAAGCAGATTGTAAAAAGATGGTATCTTTAGCATTTGATTAATTGATACCGAAATGAAAATACTCATCACAGGCGGAGCAGGTTACATAGGCTCACACACCATTATAGAAATTTTAGAAAACACCCATTGGGAAGTTATTGCTGTTGATAATTATTCTAATTCTTCTGAAAAAACTTACCAACGAATTGAGCAGATTTCTGGTAAAAAAATAATCTATTACAATATTGACTTAACCAACTTATCGCTTACCGAAAAAGTTTTTGAAGAAAATAACGACATTGCCGGGATTATTCATTTTGCAGCTTTTAAATCGGTGCCAGAATCGGTTGAAAAACCCTTGCTGTATTACCACAACAACCTCAATTCATTGATTAACATCTTAAAATGTCAAAAGAAATACAATATTCCAAACCTTATTTTCTCCTCTTCTTGTTCTGTTTATGGAAACCTCGATGAATTACCCGTTACTGAAAACACTCCATTAAATAAGCCCGAATCGCCTTATGCTTACACCAAACAAATTGGTGAAAAAATGGTAGATGATTTTATTAAAGTCAACATGAATTTAAAAGCAATTTCGTTACGTTATTTTAATCCAGTTGGTGCTCATAAAAGCGGTTTGAACGGCGAATTGCCTTTATCAAGACCAAACAATTTAGTTCCATTCATTACTCAAACTGCTATTGGAAAACTTGAAAAATTGACTGTATTTGGTGGAGATTATAAAACACCCGATGGTACTTGTATTAGAGATTATGTTCATGTTTGCGATATCGCGGCTGCCCATGTAAAAGCATTACAAAAATTACTTGATGATAAAAATTTTCCTAATCATAGCATCATTAATTTAGGTACCGGTGTTGGGGTTAGCGTATTAGAAGCTATCCATGCATTCGAAAAAGTAAGCAATCAAAAACTCATTTATTTTATAGGGAATAGAAGAGACGGTGATGTCGCTGCTATTTATGCTAACAATACCAAAGCTAAAAAAATGTTAAGTTGGACTCCAAAATACAACATTGACGAGATGATGCTTTCCGCTTGGCTTTGGGAACAGAATTTAGCTAAAGAATAAAAAAAAGTCCCACAAATAAGCGAGACTTTTAATCTCTTTAGGTTTAATTCCTCGAAGCTCTGCTTCGATTTTTTTTGCCACAGATTCACAGATTAAAAAAGATTTTTGAAAATCAGTGAATCTGTTGCTGTTATTTACTAATACCTCTGGGGCTCTGCCCCGAGGTAGTTTATTATCATTGTTACAATAATTTTACCTTACAATTAGTTTCTTAGAATACATCTGATTCTCAGACGAAGCTGTAACCAAATATAATCCTGCAGGTATTTCTTTGTCCATTGGAATTGCTACAATAACTCCATCTTCATTATGTAGAACTGCTTTTGAGTAATACTCTTGACCCTTGGTATCTCTTATAACGATTAACACTTCGGTATTCGCAATTTCAGAAAATTGTATTTTTAGTTCATGCCCTCTCTCCACAGGATTTGGAAAAAGACTCATTTCTAAGTTTAACTTCTTTTCATATTTTACAGGAACTATGTTAGAATACGTAAATACACCATTAAAATCGGTTTGTTTTAATCGATAGTAAGATATTCCATTAAGCGGTTGATTGTCTATATCATAATACTCCATAACTTGGTTACTATTTCCAGCGCCATTAACAATAAGTACATTTTCCCAGTTTCTAGCATCTTTACTTTTTTCAATAGTAAAATAATCATTATTTATTTCTGATTCGGTAATCCATTTTAAAGCCACGTGATCTTCGTTTACATTTGCTTCAAAAGTTACTAATTTTATTGGTAATATAGGAACTATGGTTGGATTTAACCCCTGTGCATATAAGTCTGAATTTCCTGTTACTGTCTTGTTCCTATCGTCCTGCCAAATGGTAATCCAATCTGTTGAACCACTTTTAAAAACAAAAGGATTCGTTTGTTTATCTGCAGCAGTACTAGCAGCTATTCCATTAGCAGCACCCAACATTACCCCAGCAGAATCAATAACTTGAAGGTAAATATCTTCTGTTCCCGTTCTTCTATCTTCCCAAACTATTAATATTTTTCCATTGTTGGCTTCCGAGATATCTGGGTTCTGTTGCCTGTTAGCAGCACTACAAACAATATTCCCGTTAGCTGTCCATTGTGTTACACCTGCTGAATTTATGCGTTGAGCATAAATATCTTCGACTCCTGTTCTTTTATCTTCCCATGCAACAACTGCCCCACCTTTTGAGTCACTTGCAATAACAGGTATTTGTTGTGTATCTGGTGAAGTACAAAGAGCTACCCCATTGGCAACCCATTGCACTACGCCTGCCGAATTGATGCGTTGAGCATAAATGTCTTCTGTAACCCCACCCCTTTTATCGCTCCAGGAGATAATTCCACCATTCGATCCATCGGTAACAATCTTTGGGTTATTTTGATCGTTAGCTGTATTACAAATAACAACTCCATTGGCTGTCCACTGCACTACACCTGCTGAATTGATGCGTTGAGCATAAATATCTTGTGTAACCCCACCCCTTTTATCAGTCCATACAATAATAGCTCCTCCAACGCCATCTTCGGTTATGTGTATATCTCTTTGTTTGTCTACTGCATTACAAATAACAACACCATTAGCTGTCCACTGCACTACACCTGCTGAATTGATGCGTTGAGCATAAATGTCTTCTGTGCCAGACCGAGAGTCTTCCCAAGCAATTATTGCACCTCCACTTCCATCATTAACCATCCATACTTTATCTTGAGTTCCAGCAGCATTACAAATTAATTTACCATTAACCGTCCATTTAACCGCACCATTAGAATCTATTTTCTGCGCATAAATATCGTCACCTCCAGATCGACTATCTTGCCAACAAGCAATAGCGTTATTAAAACCATCACTAGTAACTTTAGGTCTATCTTGGTCAGCCGTAGCAATGGTTGCTATATCAACACCATTTGCAGTAAACTTAATATTTCCCCACCTATCAATTCGTTGACAATACACGCTTTCATTTCCTCCTGGATCTTGTCTGTCGTCGGTAAAAATACTATAACTACCTCCAACACCATCACTACATGCCCAATAGTCTTTTAAATTTCCACCAGTAGTTGCACTTGAGGTAACTTGTACATTTGGAGTACTTAAAGCAGGCCATTGTGCCAACACATTAGAGTTCACAAAAACTAAAGGCAGAAAGAAAAAAATTTTAAAAAACAGATTCATATTTCAAGGGGGATTTATTCTGTTATATACTTAAATAGCTATACGTAAATATACCTACTTCGTTTCAGTATTTTTATAAAATTTAGATAAATAGCTCACTTTCAGTTATAAAAAAATGTTTTAACATGATAAATATTATTCAACTACATGATATTAAACATAATTTATAGAAGAAATACGTAAAAATATCTAATAAGGTTGCGTAATAATACTTATATTTTTTAAGTACTTGATTTTTTAATGACCCGATGGGAAGTTGCTTGATTAAAAACAAAAAAGTCTTAGTCTTCTCTAAGACTTTAGTAGCGGGGCCCGACTCGAACGGACGTCCGTCAGCCGACGGATACCCGTCCGGCTACTGGCGGATGAGTCCTAATTCTTTTATCTTATCCCATATAAATGCTCTTCCTCGACTTGTTTTTAACTCCTTTTCTCGTTTCATAGCAATAGATTTGGTATCAAACTCTTCAAAAAAAGCAATTTCCCATGGTCTATATATTATCGTATAACCTTTGGTCGCTTTTTCATTATGAGAGATGAATCTATTATCTAAATCAGAAGTATAGCCAATGTAGATTTTATGAAAACGCTTTGAATATCAAACATATATACCCAAAATAGAGAGGCAAAAGGTTGGGGTGAAACAAAAGGCACGAAACGTTCATTAACAGGTAATTATGAAGAATTAGATGGTGTTTATACTTTTACTTTATATGATGTACTAGGTGATGAAGAATGGGATGGCGTTTTTGAATGTACAATGGTTGCCCAAGACATAAATTCATTGGGTGGAAAATGGAGCTCTGGTAATGGTGACCTCACAAGAGATTTTATATTAATTAGAAACTAAACATGCTTACAATTTCAATAACCTGCCCTAAATGTGGTGGTACAGTAGTTTTTTCATTGTCACCTAATCAATCAGGTGGTAAATGCGGCATCTGTTATCAATGTAAAAAACAAGTTCGCATTACATATACCTGAAACCTTTATTAAGTTTAGAGCAAGTGTTTCTAATTTGTCTTTGCTTAATTTTGAGCTTAAAAAATTTAATGATTGTTCCAGACTCTCTATAGCTGTTTCAGTAATTATTACTTTCATTTATTAATACCGATTCTAATTCGTTCTATTGATTCTGTAATAGAATAAACTCTACCCGCATTAATGTCTGCTTCAGCTTTTAAAGCTCTCGATGTCAACAATTCTTTTAACTCAACATCCATTTCTGCTACTTTTTTCTTTCGATAATAAAGCATACTTTTTAATACTTCTACAAAATCAGGGTCTTTTACTTTATCTAACTCAGACTTTATCCATCTAATGTCTGCTTGTATGACCATCTTTTTTAGTTTAAGGTTGATATCAAAGTTAACGTTTTTCGTTTTATTTTAATGCAAATAGTATTGAAAAAACTTTTGAAAAGAATTAGTTAAGCTTATTAGGAATTGTAAAATCAAAAACATTTTTTTTAACTTGTTATTCCTATACTTCTCCAAAACTATTTTTTTTAATCACTTTTGGCGAAGTATAGCGTTATTTATGTTTTGTTCTAATCATTTCAATATCA
>JAVHRO010000066.1:0-45442 GCA_036171675.1 Vicingus sp.
CCAACAAGCAATACCGTTAGTACCGTTAGTACCAGCTAAACCAGCAGCACCAGCAACACCTGTATCACCTTGTAATCCTTGGATACCCTGAATACCTTGCGGTCCAGTTAATCCGATAGGTCCCTGAGGTCCAGCAACACCAGCAGGGCCAACTGCTCCATTACAAATAACAAAAGTTTTAGTTACCTCATTAGGGTCCAAAATCGTATTTGCATTGGTATCTAAACCCATCAAAACTTGGTATCCTCCATACGGGCATAGTGCAGTCGAAACAGTATCCATTAAACTGTTTAAGCCTTGGGGTCCATTCCCAGCAGTTTTTGCATATAAGGCATAAGGAACAGAAAGTAACTGAGTAGCTCCTAAATCAGTAAATCCAGCGCCATCATTTACTTCAACTTGAAGAAAATACGTTCCAAGACCCCAATTAATGATTGGAAAATCGGTAGTATTAACACTTCCAATTACTAAGTTGACTAATCCAAATGGATTGGTTGTAGGTGAATGAACTTCTTGAAAAACTATAGTTCCTGTGCCAGATGATTGATGAATGGTAAAACGAACATCTACTGTTTGATTTACCAATGGGGCTCCTGCTAAATTCCGAAGCACTGCTTGATAATTTACACCTTCAGGAGGTGTTTGAGCTAACAATAAAATGTTAACGAGCATGAATGTAAGAGCGAAAATGGATTTTTTCATATAAATTGGTCTAATTCTATACTTAAATAACTTTATAATAATAAAAAATAACGACGATAATAAGCCCTATTTAGTTGCATTCCAACTAAAATTAATCGACAAATTAATGAAGTTAAGGGAACAAATATAGGAATCTAACCAATACAAGTCAAATTTTTATTTTCAATAAAGAGGGGGTAATTAGTTGAATTTAACAAATATGAAGGCCAATTACCAAAATGTCGTCCACTTGTTCAAGTGAGCCTTTCCAACTTTCAATATTATTATTTAAGAAATTACGTTGTACATCCATTTTATTACCTGCTAATTCAAGCAAGTAATCTCGGAATTGTTTGTACATGTATTTTTTTCCTCTTGGTCCCCCAAATTGATCGGCATAACCATCAGAGAAAATATATACATAATCGCCTTTTTGAAGTTGAATTTTATGATTGGTGTACTTGTGAGTTTCTCCATCATCAAAATAGGAACCGATAGGAAACTTATCTGCTTTAAATTGTTCAACATCATTATTTCTAATCAAATAAAGAGGATTGAATGCGGCTGAAAATTCAAGTACCAATGATTTTGGGTCGTAACAACATAAGGATAAATCCATTCCATCTCTTGTAGTGGTTCCAGTAGTTGAATTTCTATGTAGGGTTTGACTTATTTCTTTATTTAAGGAGTCTAAAATTTCTGCTGGAGAATCACACTTATTTAAAGCATTGTTAAGGGCATTATAACCTACTATACTCATAAATGCGCCAGGAACACCATGTCCGGTGCAATCAACAGCTGCAAAATAGGTTTTGCCATTTTTCTCATCTACCCAATAAAAATCACCACTTACAATATCTTTGGGTTTATAAAGGATAAAAGAATTAGGTAAAATACGTTGAACTAAATCATCGGGCGGTAATATGGCTTGCTGAAGTCTCTTCGCATAACGAATACTATCGGTAACTTCGGTGTAAAGTTCGCTAATTTTTTCATTTTGTTTCTCAATTTCTTCCTTTTGTTGCACCACTTCAGCTGTACGTTCAACCACTTTTTGTTCAAGTATTCTTTCGTTTTCTGCAAGGTCTTGACGCATAATAAGTAATGCATGACCTAATTCGTCTTCATCGCTTAACGGTTCATAATTTGACGAAAAATGACCGCTACCAATGGCATTGGCAAAATCTTTAGTGCTTTTTAATCCTGCTACCAACTTATTTAATGCATTGGTCATTTCGCCAATTTCGTCACTTCGTTCTCTTATTTTGTCTTTTGGAAAAATTCCTTTACTTAAATTAAGTAATATTAATTTAAGATTATATACTGGTTTAACAATTGTTCTGGTTGTAAAAATAGCAATAAGAACACCTCCAATAACTAGTGCTATTCCAAGTAATTTAAATAATTGTTTTAAAAAACTAAATGATGATTGCATTGATTCGGTAACTGAGGCCGATTTAAATTTTTGATTGTCGATTAAATCATTAAGTTGAAATAAAATTTCGTTGGTTTTTATATAAATATCACCACCATCACCAACCATAAAATTGGCTAAAAATTTACTTTCAGGGTCTTCGTAACTATCCCAAGTGGGCAAAAGCCTTTTCACTTCCTCATGAAGCTCAAACAGTTGATCAATATTGGTAAAAACTTCTTCAATCTTTTTCTGGTCTTTTTTTTCCCAATTTTTCGATAATTCTTGAATTCGTTTTTCTATAAATGGATAATCCCTGTCCTTTAATCGAATTAATTTTTCTTTATCAGGATGTTCTGCTTCAGATTGAATGTAAATCCAGTTAAAAATTAACATTTTTGAACTAACCACCAACAACCGCAAATCCTCTAAAGATGCAACTGACGGGTTATTAACGTTGGTAATGTTATCGTTAATTTTTATGCTTTTATGAAGGGTTTGGTAGGTAGTGGAAAAGACAATAACCACAAAAAGAATAAGCACACCAAAACCGGTACCTATTTTTTTTCCTATGGTAAATCTAAAATCCATTATATGTTACTTATTTTCATTTTCACTACTTATAGCCCTTAGTTCATTTTTATAAAAGTCTTCTTTTTCTAAATCGTTCAACCCATGATAAATATTGGCTAAACCAATTAACGTTTCTTTTAAGTTGTAGTGTAATTCATGCGATTTTAACATGTAAGGGAGTGCTTTCAAAAATAAGTCGGTACAAACGTCTTGACAGCGATTTAGTTCTTCTAAATCCATATCGTAATCCATATTATTAATAATGTCAACCGATTCATTATAGTATAGAATTCCGATATTGTAATTGGCACTTCCATTGTTGCTGTCTAGCTTAATTATTTCTGTATAAATTCCTTTTACTTCTTCAATTTTTAACGAGTCTTTTTTAGTTTGTTTTTCAAGATTTTGATTTAACATTGAGGCTAAGGCTAACTTGAATTTAATATCTTGTTGGGTAAAGTCAGTTGGAGCACTAGCTAAAACAATCAAGTCCTTATAAATGTTGTAATATTCTTCCGAGGTTTTGTAGGTTTGAGGGTTTAACGAACGAGCGGCATCATTATAAAAAGTTGAGGCAAGATAATTAAACATTTTTTGAGCACTTTCGCTAAATTCTTTGGTAGTATCAATAGAAAGTAATTTTTTTAATGATTCTACAGAAGTAAATCTAAAAGGAGAAGTTTTATCGTCTTTTTGGTACGCTTTATAGAGGTCTTTATAAATTAATCCTCGGTAATACCAGGTTTTAGATTGTGATGTTAAGTTTTGGTCTTGTTCAGCTTCGTCAATGTATTTTTTAGCGCTATCCAATTCGTTTTTTTGGAGAAAGAAAAGTGCCTTTGAAACACCATCTCTTCCAATAAATTGTCCAAAAGCCGAATTTACGGTTAGTACAACTAGGCTTAATATGTAAAATCGTTTAATCATTTATTTTACGGTAAATGCTAATGCTTCGAGGTTTGAACTTACTTTTAACTTATAACGCTCAACGTTTCCTTTGTTTAACTCAAATTTTTGACGGTTTTCTTTAATCACGAAATTGATTCCAGCTCCTTTATCCATTAATCCGTTTTCTTCAGTAACAATAAGGGTGCTGTTCGATTTTACTTTTTTAAGTATTTCGGATAAGTTACCACTCTTGTCTCTACAAATGTATAGGATATGGCATTTTGTAATTTCACTAGGGGAGATGAATTTTTTTACTTCAAGCGTTTGATTGGCTACTTTCTTGGTCTCTGTCATTTTTACCAATTCACTGTAAAGTGATGTTTCGCCTATTACACCAATAGTAAAAGCACCTTCTTTATAGGTTTGTGGCCACTCAATATATTTGGTGAAATTATAGATAAAAACTGCTTTTATTTTGGCATTGGTATCAATAGTACCATCTAACCTAAACCCAGAGGTTAGGAGAAAAAGCAATAGAAATATTGATACAATTTTTTTCACAATTTTTGTTTAGTGCAAAATTCTAGCCAAACTAATTAAGGTGTGAAATTCACAATTTCTTTTTAAAAGAACTAAAAAAAAATAGATTATTTCAAAAAAAAAGAAAGTTGATTAGAGGTTATTTTTCTTTTTTCTCTTTTTTTCTCCCTTTACCAGATTTTCTTCCTCCACTAGATGTTTGAGATCCATCTTTATCACTATTTTTAGGTTTAGCAGTGGCTGATTTATACCTTCGTTTTGTAGACGAAAATTCGGAGTTGTTTTTAAGTTTTATCTTTTTCTTAGATACAGATTGTTGGTATAATGATGATTTTGATTTTGATTTTGGACTTCCTGGGCTATTAACATTAGGACCTTTTTTGTTTTTACCCCTAAATGAATCTTTATTTTTAGGTGCATCGTAAGTGCTAGAAGTAGCAGATGCTGTACCGTTTTTCTTTTTCCAAAATTGACCGTAAGAATTTGTTGATGCCAACAAAAATAAGCTAACTAGTATGATGTAAAATTTTCCCATATAAATAATAATAAAGCTAAAGCTAACAATTTTTTGTAAACTTTAATGCTTTTTGCTTTTTTTATAGCGAGGGTAAATATAATAAGTTCCCTATTTAATTGTAACGTTTCAAAGATGTAGTTATTAACATAAAAATTTTATTGTTAATAACTAACTGTTTTAAATAAGGTGTTTATTAATAGTAACTAACTATATTTCAGTCTTATCATGTACAAAAAACCGAAACCCTCTTCCATGCACATTCATAATTTCAACTCGATCATCTTGGTTCAAATGTTTACGAAGTTTGGCAATATAAACATCCATACTACGGGCATTAAAATAATTATCATCATCCCAAATGGCTTTAAGTGTATAGGTGCGGTCAAGCATTTTTCCAACATTTAAACATAATAAACGCAACAGTTCGTTTTCTTTTGATGTCAGCTTTTGTTCTGAATTATTGATGGTTAGGATTCTTTTTTGGTAATCGAAGGTGTAATTTCCAATTTTAAAAAGGTGTTCATCCTCTTGTTTGTTTTGCTCTGAGGAAGATGAACGTCTTAACACAGCATTTATTCTTGCTAACAATTCTTCCATACTAAAAGGTTTGGAAATATAATCGTCAGCTCCCGACTGAAAACCTTTAAGAGTGTCTTCTTTCATGGATTTTGCGGTAAGAAATATGATGGGAATAGTTTCGTTGATTTTTCTTATTTCTTTAGCCAATGTAAAACCATCTTTTACTGGCATCATCACATCAAATAAACAAAGGTTAAAGCCGCCTTTTGCAAAAAGATTGAATGCTTCGTTTCCATTTTTTGCCAAAACGGTTTCATATCCTTTTGCTTTTAAATAATCACATAAAAGATTGCCTAAATTTAAGTCGTCTTCGGCTAATAATATTTTTGCGTTTTTTTGCATGGGTTTAAATTTTAAATTTTATTGAAATGGGATATATATTTTAAAGCAAGAACCTTTGCCTAATTCACTGGTTACTTCAATTTCACCTTTATGTTTATCAACCAAGGCTTTTACATAACTTAATCCTAATCCAAATCCTTTAACGTTATGGATATTGCCTGTAGGAACTCGATAAAATTTTTCAAAAATTCGATTCAAATTTTCTTTTTTAATTCCAATACCATTGTCTTCTACCGTAATCAGTACACCTTGTTTCATGTTTTCGGTGCTAATTTTAATTATTGGGTTTTCTGGGGTATATTTATTGGCATTATCGAGCAGGTTATAAATCATGTTGGTAATATGCACCTTGTCGGCATTAATAATATCCATATTTGCGGATAAATTTTTAATAATTTCACCATTCTTACTACTAACTTGAATAAAAATATTATCAACAACGTCATTGATGACCTTGTGTAAGCTAAATTCTTCAAGTTTAAGTTTAAGTTCTGCTTTATCCCATGTAGCACTTTTTAATACGCTTTCAACCAATATTCCCAAGCGTTTATTTTCCTGACTAATCATGTTGATATAGTTCGATTTTGTAGCAGCATTATTCGTAATATCAGCATCATTAAGTGCCTCGCAAGCCAATGAAATTGTAGAGATTGGAGTTTTTAATTCGTGAGTCATGTTGCTAATAAAATCATTTTTTATTTCCGACAGTTTCTTCTGTTTAAAAATAGTTTTTATGGTATAGGTAAAAGCAAAAACGATGCTTGCAAGAAGCAATATGGAGATCAACAAAATGGTCCACATGGTTTTAAGTAGATATCCTTTTTGGTTTGGAAAATATAAACTCAAAAAGTGAGGTTCCTCAAGTATATCGTTAGGAAATAATTGTGAATAATAACTCGATTGACGAATTTTGTTTATGTTGTTTTTTGAGTCGGCAAAAAGAACTTTTCCGTCGTAGTCGAAAATACCATATTCAAATTTAGCGGTAATGTCTCGGTTTAAAAATTCCAATTTAAGTAAAGAGTCCAGTGTTTGTGTGTTTATTCGTTCTAAAATAGTTTTATACGTGTTGGTGTTATACAAACTTTTTAACATTTCGTCTAACATTACCATTTTCTCATTCTGTTTAAATGAGTTTACTGAATCGTCTTTCTGAGTGTTAAATTTTTCATAGTTACCTTGATAACCTATTCTAAATTGAATTCCAGCCAACCCGTTTTCTGATACCGTTTCAATGGATTTTTTAAAAAACCCTCCATTTGTTGTAAGGGTGTTTTGGGCATTAATTCTATATTTTACGCCATTTTCTTCGAAATAAGCGGTTGAATCGTTGGTTGGATTTTGAAAACTGTTGTACAGTAACGATGCCTTTTGCTTAAATAGTTGTTGATTTTTTTGATATTCTTTTATTCTATTAAGGGATTCTATTTTTTCTAACTTACTTGTAACAGTTAGTATGGCTGATTTTACATCCCTAAAAAATTCTTCTTCTTTTAAGGTGATGGCATTATTTATCCAATAGAATTGTATTGCAACAAATCCAATCAATGCAATGGTAATAAATCCTATTAATAAATAAATGAATTTTTCTTTCATAGGTGTCAAAATTACTTTTAAACCTTTTAACTCGTTGTGGTTTAACTATTTTTAACATTCGTTAACCTTGTTTTAACAAGTCTTAACTTACAATGGGTATAATTTTATACAAGAATTTACCTCCATAAACAATCCTGTTTAGTTAGTGCAAAGTAAAAACCCGTTTAAAAGCGGGTTTTTTAGTTAAGCACAAGCGATAGAAACCACCGATACTTTTGCATTATGCTCAATAAATGGTCTTGCACAAGCCTCAATGGTTGCGCCGGTGGTAATAACATCATCTACCAACAAAAAATGTTTACCTTCTACAATCGAAGGGTCTGAAATATCGAATATTTCTGAAACATTTTCCCATCGGTTAAATCTGCTTTTTTTAGTTTGCGTCTCCGAATGTTTTTTTCGAAACAACAGGGTTGTATGGCAAGGTTTTTCCATAGATTTACTTAATCCATTGGCAAACCATTCACTTTGATTATAGCCACGAATTTTAAATTTTTTGGGATGCAGTGGAACAGGAACAATATAGTCGATATCTTTAAATGAAGGAGATTCAATTAGTTCATAACCATATAGAATACCAATTTTTTCACCAACCTGTTTTGCACCTTTGTATTTTAATTGATGCAATAAGTGTTGAACTTTATTTCCTTTATTAAAATAATAATAGGAAGCAGTCGTTTCTATGGGTAGTCTACCCCAGAAAATTTTTTGCATGGGGTTTTGGTTGTCAAGATGATAATTTGTTTTTGGAAGATTTACAATACACGAAGTACAAATTACGCTTTCATTTTTTAACAAGGTATTGTTGCAAGCCATACAAAGCTTTGGAAACAGTAGGTTTATGAAATCGTTAAACATAGTAGTTTATACACATTATAAGTTGAATAACTTTTAAAGTTGATAAAAATAGCCCAATAAATTAACCTTAATTTTGAACAATAGTTGTAAAAATACGAACATAAAATGGAAAACAATCAACCAATAAATACAGTTTCATCAAAAAAAAATGGGGTGAATAAAATTCTTGTTGCACTTATTATTTTGTTATTAGGGTTTTGTGGGTTTTTAATATGGCAAAACAGCACACTAAAAACTGTTATTGTGCAGAAAGAAATAGTTTATGTGGAAACTTCTAGCGAAAGGGATAAAGTAAAAGCCGATTTAGAGGAAATGCTTTCACAATATAATAATTTAAAAACATCTAACCAAAAAATTAGCGCAGAACTTGAAGCTGAAAAGGTAAAAATTGAAGATCTTTTAGAAAAAGTGAAGGGCAAAGACTGGTCAATTTATAAGCTTAAAAAGGAAACTGAAACGTTGCGCACTATTATGAAAGGTTTTGTTGTTCAAATTGACTCCTTAAATACGGCGAATAAGGTATTGCGTGCTGAAAAGGAAGTGGTACAAGGTGAGTTGCAATCTGAAAAAAATAAAACAGAAAATCTTTCTAAAGAAAATCAAGGATTAACCAATAAGGTTACGATAGCATCTTATCTAAAAACGATGGCTTTAAAATCGGTAGGAGTAAAACTAAAAAGCGATAATACTGGAAAAGAAAATGACCGAGCAAAAAAAATTGATAAGATTAGAACAACGTTTACTTTATTAAAAAATGAAATAACCCCTCCGGGTGACAAATGGATATATATAAGAATATTATCACCCGACGGAAAGGTGCTTTCTGAAAAAACGGACGATTCCAATAAATTTGATTTTAATGGAGTTAAAGGGTTGTACAGTGCCAAAAAACAAGTTAATTATCAAAATCAAGAAATGAGTGTAACCATCGATTGGAAAAAAATTGAAGAATTTCCTGTTGGAGAATACAATGTAGAAGTTTATGCTGATGGGGTTGATATTGGCAAAACAAAATTCACGTTAAAGTAATTATTTTGTGTTAAAAAGTATAGATTTACAATCTAAACAAAAATTTATTCAACAATGGGATTTGTTAAAGAATTCAGAGATTTTGCTGTAAAAGGTAATGTGCTCGATATGGCCGTAGGTATCATTATTGGTGGTGCTTTCGGAAAAATTGTATCTTCGTTTGTTACCGATGTGGTTATGCCACCCATTGGGTATTTGCTGGGAGGTGTCGATTTTAAAGATTTAAAATTAGTAATAAAGGACGCACAGCCCGAAATTTTTGATGGTGCAACTAAAATTTCAGAAGCTTCGAAAGAGGTTGCCCTAAACTATGGGGCATTTATTAACACGGTTATTGATTTTGCAATTATTGCATTCGCTGTTTTTTTAATGGTAAAGGCAGTTAATTATGCTAAACGAAAAGACATAGAAACTCCTGCTGCTCCTGCAGAACCTGCTAAACCTTCAAACGAAGAGGTGCTATTAACCGAAATCAGGGATTTATTAAAAAAGTAAGTTGTGTTGTTATGAAAAAAATTTGCGTTGCAGCTATGTTGCTGCTTTTCATTAATCATGTCGTTTTTTCCCAAGTTATTCCTAAAGAAACTATTGAAATAGAAACAAAATTAAAAACGGTAAAAACCGATACTATTAAAGGGTGGAAATCAGGTGGAGTTTTTTCATTAAATTTTACTCAAGTGAGTTTAACCAATTGGTCGGCAGGTGGTAATAATTCTATTTCGTTAAACTCGTTAGCCAATCTTTTCGCTAATTACAAAAGAGGAAACTCTACTTGGGATAACACATTAGACATGGCTTATGGTTTAATGAAACAAGGTAAACTAGGTTTACAAAAAACGGATGACAAAGTAGAGTTGATGTCAAAATACGGGCAAAAGGCTTATAAAAATTGGTATTATGCAGCATTGGTAAATTTTAAATCACAAATGGCTCCAGGTTATAATTATCCTGACGACTCTACTCAAATTTCTAATTTTTTTGCACCTGGATATGTTTTGGGTGCAATTGGTATGGATTATAAACCAAACGATAATTTCAATGTATTTATTTCCCCATTAACCATGAGAATGACGGTGGTGAACGACCAAAAATTGGCTGATGCTGGTGCTTTTGGCGTTGATGCTGCAGTTTATGATGACAATTTTAAACTCGTAACACATGGTAAAAAATCTAGAGCTGAATATGGGGGTTATTTAAGGTCATTATGGAAAGTCGATGTAATGAAAAACATTAAATTGGTGTCTAAATTAGACTTGTTTTCTAATTATGCCGATCACCCTGAAAGGGTTGATGTGAACTGGGAATTATTAATAGCCTTACAAGTTAACAAATTTGTTTCTGCAACCATTTCTACACAATTGGTTTACGATCATGATATACAAATTGCCGTTGATGATAATAATGATGGCATAATTGATAGTGTTGGACCTCGAGCCCAATTTAAAGAAGTTTTAGGCGTTGGATTAACCTATAAATTTTAATCGTTACCATAAAATTTAGTAAAGCGTGGCATTTTAATACCGCGCTTTTTTATTTTAAAAAAATACCTATTTTCACTAAAAATTATTTTTCAGGCAACCAAAAAAAAAAAACTTCGTCTAACCTTTCAAATGAAATGAATCTTGCTCATCAAGACATACTACATAACATTATTAAACAATGTATAAAAGGAGATAGAAAAGCTCAAAAAGAACTCTATAAACTTTATTACAGTAAAATGATGAATATTTGTTTTAGGTATGCAAAAAATAGTGAAGATGCTCAAGATTTATTGCAAGATGGGTTTGTAAAAGTGTTTAGCCACTTAAAAAGCTACGATTTTAATGGTTCTTTTGAAGGTTGGATTAGAAAAATAATGGTAAATACTGCGATAGATTTTTATCGAAAAAATAAAGGAATATATTTTGTTGATGATGAAGATGGATTTATATTGGAAACATCAAGGGTAGAAAGTGCTGACAGTATTTATAGCGATTTTGGAGTAGATGAAATTATGAATTCCATACAGCAATTAAGCCCAGTTTATAAAACGGTTTTTAATATGTATGTAATTGATGGGTTTTCGCACAAAGATATTGCACAGCAACTTAACATCAGTGAAGGAACTTCAAAATCTAATCTTTCAAAAGCAAAACAAAACCTACAAGAAATATTGTTAAATAGAGAAAAGACCAGTTACGATGGAAAATTTTGACGACATAATCAAACAAAAGGTGGGGCAATTTGAGCCTAAGTTCAATGAGGCTCATTGGGATGCGTTAGACCAAAAACTAACTTCAATTAAAATTGCGAAGATTAGAAAAAATATTCTTTTATCTACAGTAGCTGTTTTATTTATAACAATAGGTGTATTTAGTATTTATGAAGCTTCGTTCCTGCCTAGGCAGGAATCTAGCCCACAAAATAATTCCAATAAAACTGGATTCCTGCCTACGCAGGAACAAAGCCAATTGAAAAACAATACCACTCCAAACTTACCAAAAGAACAAATTAACAATTCATTGGAGAAAAAAACAAGCATAACAGTATTAAAATTGGAAGAAAATAAATTAGAAAAAACCAGTATAGTAATTGATGAATCGAGTATTCAAAAAACTGAAATAAAAACTTCAAATACCTTAAAAGAATCAATAGAATCGACAGTAATAGACAATCAATTAACTGCTGGATTTATAGTGTACAACAATAAAGTTTGTTTGGGCGAAGAAGTTGGTTTTGAAGCTACTGATAAACAAGAATTATTGGCTTACACTTGGGATTTTGGTGATGGAAATGCTTCTACAAAATCAAATCCAAAATACACTTACAAAGAACAAGGTACGTATTCGGTTAAATTAACCGTGGTTAATAAGCGTACTAATCAAGAAAAATCGTCTATTCAAAAAAATGTAGTTATTGTAAATCCACTACCATCTGTTGATTTTACTTACCTGGAACAAAGCACACAATTTGATGATAATGTATTAAAATATCCCTACACCAATTTTACATGTAAAGGAGAATCAACAGATGGTTACGAATGGTTTCTCGGCAATGCTAAACCATTAAAGGAAAAACAGCCAAAAGTCTTATTCGATAAAAAAGGCGATTATCAAGTTACCCTAAAAGCCAAATCTGCATTGGGATGTTTCAATTCTACTACCAAAACAGTATCCCTACAAAATTCATTTGAATTGTTTGCACCAAATGCTTTTACACCAAATTTTGATGATAAAAACGACGACTTTATGCCAGAAGCCTTAACTACTTGGGACATTAAATTTGAAATGGTGATAAAAAATAAATCGGGTCATGTTATTTATTCAACAACCGATAAAAATATGCCTTGGAAAGGAAGTTTAAACAACCAAGGAAATATTTTAGATGAAGGTTTGTATTTTTGGCAAGTGGTTACTTACGATGTGGATGGCAAACCCTATCAACATGCCGGTAAAATAAATTTGATAAAATAAACTATTAGCTGATGATAAGTTCGATGAGCATTGTTTACCTTATCACTGATTTAGTTAAGCGTTTAATTAATTTGTTAGTTGAAGCGTATTATTGTTAAAATTATTTAACTTAGTATATCACAATGGATTAAATTTAACAAAATAACAATTAATAAAGAAATATTGAAATATATAACATGTTCAAATTATAAGTTAGCCACATGCCAAAGCATACTCCAACGCAGTTAGCAGCCAAACAATATAAACCATTAAAAAAATGAGCTAAATTGGATGAAGGTGAATAAAGTCATCGGACGTATTATATAAGACATATAAAAAACAATAACTATACATGAAAAAAATGAATAAAATTACCTTTTTACTTCTTTTTGTACTTGGAGTATCACTAAATGTAAGTGCTCAAAACAATAACTTTACTTATAATGGCAAACCAATTACTTTAAGTAATAAATTAGAAGAGCATTACGGAGCAAAATATGTTTCGAATTTGAAATCGAACAATGTAGATTTGTTGTTGTATCTTAATTATTTCGTTGATCATTCATATTCAATTGAAGATGTAGGGGAAAAAGTATCAAATGATATCTATAAGAATATCTCTGTATTAACCAAACAAGTAAAAAGTTTGGCTCCCGATTTTGTTGCTTCAAACAACATGTCGTTTAATATTCTAGCTTATGAAATACAATTGAAACCAGAACAGCAGGTATTTAAAACTGGTTTTGGTAACAATGCCATAATTGTATTGCCAAAGAAGCAATTTATTGCAAATTTCAACGATTATAGAGATTCTCTTTCAAAATAATAATATATACTTCTTACCTACAATAATTCATGAAAAACTTTAACATATTTCAAATGCCAAAAAAAATAATTTTAGGTTTAATTTTTGCCATTTTTATTGGGAATAGTTTAATTGCTCAAACCTATACTTTAAATGCTAATTTAGGTACTAATACTACTTGCTCAGGTACATTTACTGATGGTGCCGGAAATTATGGATCCAACGCCAATTATTCCGTTACTTTTTGTTCAGGCAGTTCAGCTCATGTTTTAATTAGCTTTTCTTCTTTCGATTTAGAAAGTGGTTTTGATCATTTAATGATTTATGATGGTAATTCTACTTTGTCTCCTTTAGTAGATGATGTTACTGGTATAGTGGGAGCTTTTATTTATGAATCCTCTGGTTCTTGTATTACTTTTCAGTTTACTTCGGATATCACTATTTCTCACGCAGGGTGGTCTGCAACCCTCTCATGTGTAACACCATGCACCCCACCAACAGCTGCAGGTGTATCAACTAATCAATCTACTCCAATTAAAGTTTGTAAAAACGAAGTAATTAATTTTAGTGGTGCAGGATCTACTGCCGCTGTTGGATTTAGTATCTCGAATTATACATGGAGTTTTGGCGATGCTACAACGGCCACAGGAGTGACTTCATCTCATTCTTATCCAAATGCCGGACAATACATGGTGCAGTTAGATGTTGTAGATAATAACGGATGTCACAATAACAATTTAATTGATATTGTGGTACAGGTGGGTACAGATCCTACTTTTACAGGTACCACACCTAATCAAACGGTATGTTCAGGACAAAATGTATGTTTAACAGGGGTTGTTAACCCAACCCCGTGGCAAGATGTACCTACCACAACGGTTGCAGGTACTACACCTCTTCCCGATGGCTCAGGCACTTGTTATAATGCGCCTTTAACATTCACCGAATTTATTGCCGGTTCAACCATTACTAGTGCCGGTCAGGTTGTCGATGTTTTTGCCAACATGGAGCATACATGGGCTGGAGATTTAACAATTACCATTATTTGCCCAAATGGGCAACAAGTGGGGTTATTTAATTCGGATGGAACATGGAATACAACAAATATTTCTTCAGAAAATTTTGGAAACCCAACGGCAGGAATTGGTTATCAATATACTTGGACATCAACTGGTCAAACCATGGATGCTTGGTCGGGATTAAATTCTACTTCTACTGTAATACCTGCTGGTACTTATGGATCGGAACAACCCTATACTGGTTTGGTAGGATGTCCTCTAAATGGCACATGGCAGTTAAAAATTTGTGATACACACTCTATTGACGATGGAACAGTTTTCTCTTGGGGTCTCGATTTTGATCCTTCTTTATATGCTGGTATAGGTGGTTTTACACCAACATTTAACGCCAATTGTGCTGGTACTTCTTGGTCGGGGTTAAATCCGGCTAGTTCGGCTGCAATTACTAGTACTTCAGGTAACTGTAACCAAGTATGTGTTACACCACCATCGGTGGGAACTTATAGTTATGTTTTTTCCGGAATTGATGATTTTGGTTGTTCTTTTGATACTACAATTACTGTTACAGCTACCTCAGGTCCTATCGCAAATGCTGGTGCTGATGTATTAATTTGTTCAGGTGCAACGGCAAATCTTGGGGCTGCTCCGGTTGTAGGTAACACCTATTCTTGGTCACCTACAACAGGGTTAAGTAATAGTGCTATTGCCAATCCAACAGTAACATTAACAAATGCGACATCAAGTGCTGTTACTACTAATTATGTATTAACTGTAACTCAAGGAGGGTGTACATCTTGGGATACGGTTAGGGTAACTGTAAATCCTCAGCCCGTTGCAGGTTTTACCCCTCCAGTAGCACAATGCTTAACAGGAAATAGTTTTACATTTACTAATACGGGTTCTACTGGGGCTGGATTTAACTATTCGTGGAATTTTGGAGGAGGAGGAGCATCTCCGGCTACTTCTTCAGCAGTAAGTCCTTCAGGGGTAACTTATACAACTCCTGGAATCTATATGGTAACACAAACTATTACTTTTGGAACGTGTACAGCTACAACTACTGCAAATGTTACAATTAATCCTATGCCAATACCTACAGCAGTTGCTGATAGCGTAAACTGTAATGGTGGTTCAACAGGATTTGTAACCGTAACAGGAGTTACCAATAGTGTAGGTCCATATTTGTATTCATGGAACAGTGTTCCAGTACAAACTACACAAACCGCCACAGGTCTTCCAATAGGAACATATACGGTAACCGTAACCGACCAAAATACAGGTTGTACTGGTCAAACCACGGCGACTATTACTCAACCAGTAGTTTTAACCGCATCAGAAAACCATGTTAATCCAACCTGTGCACAAGGAACCAATGGAACAGCAACAGCGAACCATGCAGGAGGAACTCCAACTTACTTATATTCTTGGAATACGACACCAATTCAAACAACACAAACCGCCACAGGCTTAGCTGCAGGATCGTATATTTGTACCATTACCGATTATCATGGATGTACCACCACTACAACAGCAACTTTAGTTGACCCTGCAGGGATGGTATTAAATACCTCAATGACCCAAGCCAACTGTGGTTTGCCAGATGGAACAGCAACTGTAAATGTAGTTTCAGGTGGCAGTGGAAATTTTAGTTATTCATGGAATACAACTCCTGTTCAAAATACGGCTGTCGCATCTAATATTGGAGCAGGTACATATATCGCTACGGTTACCGATGTTACTTTAGGCTGTATTTCAAAAGACACTATTATCGTTACAACAACAACAGGCATAACAGCCACAGCAGCTTTTATCAGTGATGCTTTATGTAAGGGCTCAACCGATGGAAAAGCCTATGCTTATCCAACTGGAGGAGCTCCAATATATACCTATTCGTGGAATACAATACCAGCAACGTTAAACGATACTGTAACTGCTGGTGCAGGAACTTATATGGTTACTATTACCGATGGTTCAGGTTGTACAGGAACATCGTCAGTAACCATAGGGGAACCAACACTTGTGGTAGCCTCAATAACAGGAAGTACCAACGAAACATGTCTTGGTGCAAACAATGGAACAGCAACGGCATTAGGAGCTGGAGGAACAGGAGCGTACACCTATTTATGGAACACAACTCCTACTCAAACTACACAAACAGCCACAGGTTTAGCACCAGGTACCTACATCGTAACGGTGTTCGATAATAATTTATGTGCTGATACCGCATCCGTAACCATTCAACCAGGACCAAGTATGACGGCTTCACATACCTCAACCAATGTTTCATGTTTTGGAGGATCAAACGGTTCGATAAATGTAACGGTATTAGGAGCTCCCGGAGCAATCTCTTACAACTGGATGCCGGGATCAATAGGATCAGAAGACCCAGTAGGATTATCTGTAGGAACATATACCTTAACTGCAACCAGCTTGGGCTGTTCGGTTAACGATACAGTAACCATCACTCAGCCAACACAGTTGGTGGCAGCAATTGATTCAACCATTGATGTAATTTGTAATGGTGGTGCCGATGGACATGCTCATGGTTCAGCCACAGGAGGAACAGGAGCTTATACTTATTCTTGGAATACTGTTCCCGTACAAAACACCTCAGCAGCTTTTGGATTGCCACAAGGTGGATATACCTTAACGGTAACTGATGGTTTAGGTTGTCAATCTACTGCAAATGCTACAATCACTCAACCAGCACCATTAGCAGTAAATACAGGAAGTACCGCCGCTTATTGTGGTGTTAATCAAGGAACAGTGTGGGCATTTCCTACCAATGGATCAGCGCCCTATACCTACATTTGGGATTCTTCGGCAGTAGTATTAGGCTCAACCGATACCGTTGCAGGATTATATCCCGGCTCTTACCATTTACAAGTGCTGGATAATAATGGTTGTAAATTTATCTCAGATGTCACCGTAACTGCGTCTCCTGGAGGAGCGGCAATAATCTCTGCAACAACCCCTGTTTCATGTTTTGGGGGGGCTGATGGTACTGCTACAGTTTCTTTGATTGGAGCCTACCCTCCTTATTCATATCAATGGAATGCAGCAGCAGGTAGCCAAACTACCAATCCAGCTACAGGACTTGCTCAAGGTGGATCATATGGTGTGGTGGTAACCGATGCATTGGGTTGTATAATGGCAACTTCTGCGAATATTACCGAGCCAACGCAACTAACCATAGTGCTTACTGCCTATAATAAAATTTGTTACAATTCTTGTACTGCAAAAGCCAGTGTTGCTCCAAGTGGAGGAACGGGATCATACGCTTATCAATGGAATGACCCATCATTTCAAATCACACCATTGGCAGTAAATTTATGTCCAGGTATGGTTGGTGTTACAATTACAGATACCAAAGGATGTACTATTTCAGATACTGTGTTGATTACCAATCCAGCACAAATGGTTTTAACAACATCAATAGATACCGCGCATTGTAATCAAGCCGACGGTGGTGCTACAGCAAATGTAACTGCAAATGGAATTGCTCCTTTTACTTATTCGTGGAGCGATGGAGCTGGTGTAGTTGGAACAGGCACCACGTTAATCGATGTTTTTGCAGGAACCTATTTTGTAACTGCAACGGATTCTTTAGGGTGTCAAATTACTCAAGCAGTAACTATTCCTAATTTATCTGGCCCACATATTGATTCTACAAGTTCAACTGATGTGTTATGTTTTGGTGGAAATACTGGAACTACAACAATAAATGTGTCAGGTGGAGGCACTCCATATGTTTATGTTTGGAATGACCCGTTAGCTCAAAATACTCCTTCTGCAACTAATTTGGTTGCAGGAACTTATGTTGTAGATGTGACAGATACCAATGGTTGCAATTTATCCACCTCTATAGTTGTTAATGAACCCTTACCGTTGGTGTTAACATCTAGCGGCACTAATCCAACTTGTTTTGGTTATAATGATGGAACAACATGGGTAAATGCAAATGGAGGAACAATGCCCTATAACTATTCATGGAATGACCCTTTAACACAGTTAAACGATACAGCATATAACTTGCCAGTAGTAGGTGGCGGCTATACAGCAACAGTTACAGACAACAACGGATGTATAGAAATAGCCAATGTTGTTTTAACCGACCCTGCATTATTTACCATAAATGTTAATGGCATAGATGTAACTTGTTTTGGAGAAAATAATGGAAAAGCAACAGTAACGGAAAATAATGGGTTTGCTCCTTATTCATATTTATGGAATGACCCATCGCTGCAAACCACTCAAATTGCCAACACATTAGTGGCAGGAAATTATAATGTTGTTGCTACCGATGACAATGGCTGTATTGCAAACGGTTCAGTTACCATTGTGGAACCACCATTGTTAACCATAGTTTTAGATACTGTGTTAGATGTGAGTTGCAATGGTTTTACCGATGGGTTTGCCTCTGTTACTGTTAATGGTGGTTCTGGTGCTTATAGCTTTACTTGGGATTTGAATGGGTCAATAGTAGATACATTACAGGCACCAAGCACCTTAGCAGCAGGAACTTATTTAGTTACGGTTACAGATGATAATGGTTGTACAGCTTCAATATTCATAACCGTTAATGAACCAACACCACTAACATCAACGTATGTTGCTGTTGATGCATTATGTGCAGGAGATAACACTGGTTATGCCTTTGTTTCACCAACAGGAGGGGTTGCTCCATACACGTTCCAATGGGACGCTGCCGCCGCACTACAACAAACAGATACAGCATCGGGCTTAACAGCAGGAACCTATGGTGTAATGATAACCGATGACAATGGATGTAACTATCCAATTAATAATATAGTAATTGACGAACCACAACCATTAAACTTTGTTTCATCAACAAGCTCACCATCAACCTGTGGATCAACTAATGGTGGGGCAAGTGTTAGTGTTGGTGGTGGTTCAGGAACACTGAATTATGCATGGAATAGCAACCCTGCACAATTTACTGCAATAGCATCAGGCTTATCAGCAGGGAATTATACCGTAGTGGTAACCGATCAAAACGGCTGTTTAGATTCAACCGCCGTAAATGTGATTGACTTAGGCTCTCCAACAGTTACTATACCAACTTCTACAGATGTAAGTTGTAATGGTGCTGCTGACGGAACCGCAACGGCAGTGATTACAGGTGGTATTTTACCTTATACTTACGCTTGGAATACTACACCAGTACAAAATACAATTACAGCAACAGGTCTTGATGCGTTAACATATAGTATTACAGTTACCGATAGCAACGGTTGTGTAGCCTCTGCAAACACAACAATACAACAAGCCAATGCGTTGGTTGCTGTTATTGGAACACCAACAAATGTAAGGTGTAATGGTGGTAGTGATGGTGCTGCAATGGTATTGACTGCAGGTGGCACTTCGCCAATTACCTACTTATGGAATGATGCAGCCTCTCAAACAACAGCTACAGCATCTAATTTAGTTGCGGGTACTTACTTTGTGATAGCTACCGATAGCAACTTGTGTACAGCATCTGATACAGTTACCATTACCGAACCAGATGTATTGGTTGTAGGATTGGATACCTTAATCAACGTTAGTTGTAACGGGGTTGCAGACGGATTTATTGATATTAATGCAACAGGAGGAACTTTCCCTTATGTTTCTTATGCTTGGACACCAAGTGTCAGTACAGGACAAACAGCAAATGGCTTAACACAAGGAAGTTATGATGTTGTAGTAACAGACACTAAAGGCTGTACAGCAACCAATTCTTTTATCATTACTGAGCCATCGGCTTTATTAATAACATTAGACAGCATTCCTTCGACTTGCGGAAATGGAAATGGAAGTGCAGTAGTTTCTTCAACAGTTGGAGGAACTTCTCCTTATACCTATAGTTGGAATGACCCATCGAATCAACAAACCCCATTAGCGTCGAACTTGGCAGCTAACACCTATACGGTTACCGTAAAAGATGACCATAACTGTATGGTTACTCAAAGCATCGCTGTTATAAACTTAGCAGGACCAATTATTGACTCAGTTACAAAAATAAATGTATTATGTAATGGAGGAAACGATGGAGCAGCAACAGTATTTGCTTCAGGAGGTTCTGCTTTAAATTATCTATGGACTCCTACAGGTCAAATTACTTCAACAGCCGACACCTTAGCTGTCGGTGTTTATTCGGTTACGGTTACAGATACGAATGGATGCTCGTCAAATCAAGGAGGTATAATCATTTCACAACCAGCCGCGCTTACAGCTAATATTAATATGCCTGCCACAGCGTGTTACGGTCAAATAATACAATTATTTGGAGTTGGAAATGGTGGAACCCCTTTCTCTTCTCCAGCAAATCCGTATAACATATTATGGGGTCCACCTTTTAGCATAACTAGTCCTGGTCCATTATACGATACCGTTACATCAAATGCTACCTATAACATTGTAGTTCAAGATGCTCATGGTTGTAGTAAATTTTATAATGAATCAGTTATTGTAGGTGCTCCTTTAAATATTACCTCCTTCGGTCAAATTGTTTGTCAAGGTAATGGCACACCATTATCAGCTTCAACAACTGGAGGTAACAATAATAACCCTTTTTCATATAATTGGTTAGTTTACGATGCTTTAACAGGAAACACTTCAACACCAGTAGGAGTTTCCAATCCAAGTAATCCAGTTTATGTTGCCCCTGCTACAACAACAGATTATATGGTGTATGTTTCGGATGGTTGTTCTAGCAACGACACCACTTATATTACTGTTGTAGTAAATGACACGGCTTTAATAACATTTAATTCAGTGAACGCATTAGGCTGCCCACCGTTGGATGTTGATTTCAAAGCAACTACTATTGATACTAATCTTACTTATGCATGGGATTTTGAAGCTGATGGAACAATAAACCAAACGACTATTAATGATTCAACTCACCACCTTTATACGAACTCTGGTAGTTACGATGTGTATTTGAATGTGACCAATCAATATGGTTGTTCATCAACCTTTTATCATGCAAATCACGTTACAGTTTATAATGTGCCAGTTGCTAATTTTGAAGCAGACCCACCAGTTGAGACAATACTTAATCCAATCATTAATTTTACTGACTTGTCAACAACAGATGTAGTGGGTTGGAATTGGGACTTCGGTGATTTAACACATGATTTAATTAACCAAAACCCTACACATAACTTTCAGGATACTGGTTTTTATTTAGTTGAATTAATTGTAACAAATGGACATTGCTTGGATACCATTGCTAAGGTAGTTCAAATAAAACCTGATTTCTTTTTCGCAATTCCAAATACTTTTACTCCGGATAGGGATAATGTAAATGAAATATTTAGACCTGGTTCGTTAGTGGGTGTTTCCGATAAAGATTATAGTTTCTTCATTTTTGATAGATGGGGAGAGAAAATCTGGGAAGGACACGATTTAGAAGATGGTTGGGATGGTACAGTTAAGGGTGGGGATAAAATTGCCCAAACAGACACATACGTGTACCTGATTAAATTGAAAGGGATTGATGGAGCTAAAAGAGAATACAGGGGGCATGTAAACCTCTTAAAATAAAGTTTAACTATAAAAAATGGCTGTGAGAACAGCCATTTTTTTTGATAGGCAACCATTTGCTATAAATATCGTCTACTTTTAAATGATTATTATTTTTAAAAATTCAACAAAACCAATCAAATTGAGATTATTTTTACTAATAATGCATTTTTTTCTATTGTTGTGAAATGAATTATCTAATTTTAAAGTTCATAATGCTTAATTGAATTATAATATACTATGAAACAAATACTTGTGTTTATTCACATGATAATTTCTGTTACTTGCTTTGCTCAATCACCAGAAAAAAAAACACAAATTTATACTGCTGATGGGGTTGAAATTAATCTAATCAAATCGGACTGTATTGATAAGCAATATGACATACAAAAGCAAATTTTATATTTCGAAATAATCAATTCCAATTCATATTCAGTAAACATTTCTTTTAAAAAAGAATTGTGGTATGATAATGTTTGCTCGGCATGTAGTTCAGATTCACCAGAATATGAGGTCAATCAAACCATAGAGGCATCCTCTACAATTCAAGGAGGCTGTACATCAAAAAACACGTTATTAAATATTTTTGTTAAAATGCTCAAACTTAGTAATGTTAGGCAATTAACAAATTACGAATTTAAAGCTATAAAGATTGAAAAAGCTAGTTAAGTATAGTACAATATTCCTATCATTAATAGTCAGTACTACAGTTAAAGCACAGTGTACACTCAATTTATTTGCTAATCCTGATCCAGTGTTGTGTGGAGAATGTGTTACCCTTACAGCAATAGGTAGCATGAATGGAAATGTAGCTTTTCAAGAAGATTTTAATAGCGGATCACCCGTGGGTTGGCAATTCACTCAAGCAACAACTATTGCCAATAATACGTGTTTAGTACCCTCTCCTGATGGGACAGACTTTATGTGGATGGGTAATGCCTCTGTTAATCCAAGAGATATGACTACTGTTGGATTTGATTTAACATTAGGAGGTACTATTTGTTTTGAAATGCGATATTCAATACAAGGAAATGTTGATGATACTTCAAATGCATCTTCTTGTGAGGGGCCTGATGAACCAGATGAAGGTGTTTATTTACAATATTCCAACAACGGTGGTGCCACATGGAATACTATTCAATATTGGGATCCAAATGGAGGAAACGACCCTAGTTTAACAGGATGGAATCAATATTGTGTTACCATTCCTGCCGGTGCAATGACTGCAAATACTATGATACAATGGCATCAAAATGCGGTGAGTGGAGCAGAATATGATCACTGGGGAATTGATAATGTTATCATTACGTTAAATGACCCAAACTCTCAAATATCATGGTTACACGATAGTTATGCTTATCCTTTAGGTTCTGGAGGTGGGGCTGATCCCACACAAGTATGTATGTCAGTTCCTACTACTTATACCGCTCAAATAACGAATGGGGTTAATACGTGTACTAAAAGTATAACTGTAAATGTGGTAAATCCTGTTGTTTCTGTTAATGCTGGTGCTGATGCATCAATTTGCCCTGGCGATTGTGCTCAATTAACAGGTGAAGCCAAAGTGGTAACAAGTCCTGCATCAACACCTACTTTCGAGAACAATGAAATATCTTTAGTTACAAGCGGAAGTGCTGATATGAATATTAATGTTACTGGATTAAATCAAACCACGTTAACCTCTTCTTCAATAACAGAGGTTTGTTTAAATGGATTTAACTTTTCTGGTACCCAATTTTGTAGCTCATTTGGTGGATGTAATTGTAATGGAACACCAATATCTTTTGGTTCTACTTGTAATTTAAATATTAGTAGTTTCGATGTAATACTTACCACCCCTAATGGTTGTCAAATCACTCTTGTCCCTGCTGGAGTTGCTTCAGGAACGAACTACAGTAATGTCTGTTTTGTCCCTTCTGGAGGTCCTTTAATCACTAGTGGAGGATTTCCTTCAACTGGTACTTGGAACCCTAGTCAACCTTTCTCAAATTTGAATGGGTGTAGCTCAAATGGTGTTTGGAATTTACAAGTAAATGCACCAGGCGGACTTGGTTTCGGAGTAGGCTCTCTTTCAGGTTGGTCTATTTCTTTTGATGATCCTGAAATTAGCTATCCTGCAAGTTATACTTGGTCACCTACAACTGCTATGACCAATTCAACAACCTTAACACCAACGGTTTGTCCCGCAGCTACTCAAACATATACTTTACAAGCAACCGATGCAAACCACTGTGTTGTAGCAAGTGATGATGTTGTAATTACTGTAGCACCATGTGTTAATTGTTCCATATCAGCTTTAACCGCAACACCTAGTGCCTGTGCACCAGCGACGAATACTTACACAGATACTGGGTCAATAACCTTTACAAATGCTCCAACAACAGGGACATTAACCGTAACAAGCTCCTGTGGAGGATCACAAACATTCACTTCGCCATTTACAAGCCCACAAGCATACAGTATTTCCGGAATAACTTCAAATGGAGCACTATGTAATGTAACAGCCGTATTTTCAGCTGACCTAGCATGTACAATGACTACAAACTATACAGCCCCAGCAGCATGTACACCTAATTGTCTAATATCAAATTTCACAGCCACACAAGGAGCCTGTGAGAGTCCATTGAATGTATTTGATATAACTGGGGAGGTGACCTTTAGCAATGCTCCAGCGAGTGGAATGTTAACAGTAACTTCATGCGATGGTTCGAACCAGGTGTTTAATGCCCCCTTTACCAGTCCACAAGCATACACGTTAAATAATTTACCAGCCGATGGAGCTACTTGTAATGTTACGGCAGTATTTTCAGCCGATGCAGCCTGTACCCAAACCATAAACTTTACCAATCCTGGGCCATGCGATGTACCGTGTGCCTTCACGAGTATAGCAGATACAATAGGAGCTTGTGATTTAGTAACCAACGATTTTATTAGAAGTGGAAAGGTAACCTTTGCGAATGCTCCATCAACAGGAACATTAACCTTAACAGATTGTTTAGGAAACACACAAACCTTTAATCCTCCTTTTACCTCACCAACGAGTTATTCTTTAACCATAAACTCGAATGGTACAGCTAACTGTGATATAACAGCAACATTTAGTGCTGATACAACGTGTACTATTAATATAGCTCAAAGTTATCCAGCATCATGTGCATGTCCAGCCGATGCAGGAACAAGTTCAGCAGGTGTATTTGGAAATGGATTGAACGATTATATCTTATGTAGCGGAGATACGATTATTATAGTATCCGACGGCAATGAGACCAATCCAAACGATGTAGGAGTTATAGGGACCAGCACATATGACCCAGGAATAACCTATGGCATATACAGTTGTCCACCCACAGCAAACACCAATCCAGAACTAGATGCATGTTTTACAGGTTTTGTAACAGGAACGATAGGTAACTACGGAGACATTAATGATGGAGGATTAATTACTTTCTTGAATGGACAAGGGGTAACCCTAACCAATAATATTATTTACTATGCACCAATAACCTTATACAATCAAAATGATTTGGTTTATAATGTAAACTGTGTAGATGTTGGATTACCAATAGCAGTACAATACCTACCACAAGTAGTGAGTAGCAATCCAACAGAGAACTGTGCAGCAGGGACTTTTACGGTAACCATAAATGGAGGATTACCACAATTAGATGGAAGTAATTTTACATCAAGTAATTTAGTTCCAGCTACGGCCAGTTTTGTAAACACTACGGCAACAAATGGAGGAACCATACAAATAACAGGATTACAAAATGGCGATAACTATAGCTTTGACGTAGCCGATGTCAATGGCTGCCCAGTAACCATAACCGGTGGACCCTTTACAGGAGTACCCGTAGCAAATGCAGGACAAAACGATACGAGTTGTACACTAACCTACAATTTAAATGCAACGCTAAGCCACGGCACAGGAACATGGACAGGACCAGCAAACGTTAGTTTTACTCCAAATGCCACAACACTAACAGCCACAGCAACGAGTACCATAGCAGGCACCTATACCTTAACATGGACAGGAACAAGTTCGCCTGGCTGTACCGATGTATCAACGGTCGACATTACGTTTTTAAACCCAATCAGTTCAGTAGTAGTAACAGACTGCCTAGACAGTTCCATAACCGTAACCATTAGCAATGGACTACCAGAACAAAACGGATCAAACTACACGCTAGCAAACCTATTACCAGCCACCGCAAATTTTACCACATCAGTAGCAACCCATGCAGGAGATGTAGTAGCCCAAGGATTACAAAATAGCGACATGTATAGTTTCGATATAACAGATGACTTTGGATGTACCACTAGTATTACTGGCGGACCATTTGTAGGTAAACCTACTGCAAATGCAGGACAAAACGATACGAGTTGTACACTAACGTATAACTTATCTGCCATTCCGAGCATAGGTACAGGAACATGGACGGGACCAGCAAACGTAAGCTTTTCTCCAAATGCGAATACGCCAAATGCGATTGCAACAAGTACTGTAACAGGAACATACTCCTTAACATGGACAGAAGTAAATACACCAGGTTGTACAGATGCTCAAAGCATAAATATTACATTTACACAAATGAGTATACCAAATACGATAACTGATGTAAGTTGTAATGGTGATAACGATGGTCAGGTGGTGGTTGCCCCACAAGGAGGAATAGCTCCATATAGCTATTCTTGGAGTACATCATCAAACAGTACCCCTGTAGAAAGTAACTTAATTGCAGGGAATGTTACCATTACGGTAACAGACGGGAATAATTGTACGTTAGACTCCACATTTACGTTGACTCAACCAGCAGCCTTTGGATTGAATATTTCAAACGTAATTCCAGTAAGTTGTAAATCAGGAAATGATGGAGGAGCCACAGTAAGTGTAACAGATGCAGTAAACACGTATAGTTATAGTTGGAATACATCACCAGTTCAAAATACAGCAATAGCCAGTAATTTAGTAGCAGGAACGTATACAGTTATTGCAACTCAAGTATCAAGTGGATGTACAGCAACAGACAATGTGCTAATCTTAGAGCCCGACAGTGTAGCGATAACGAGTATAAGTGGAGCAGTAACAATATGCTCAGGTCAAAGTACCACTATAACCGCTACAGCCACAGGCGGAAGTGGGGCAGGCTATGTATACACATGGGATAATGGTTTAGGAGTAGGACAATCACATACAGTAACACCAGGAGCAGGAACAACTACCACCTACCAAGTAACAGCAGTAGACGGAAACGGATGTCCATCAAATTCAGCAACAGTAGCAGTAACAGTACATCCAGATCTAACTATAATAGCGAGTGCAGACCAAGCGTTATGCCCAGGAGCAAGCACAACGATAACAGCAACACCTAACTTTGGAAATGGAGGTCCCTATAGTTACACATGGACACCAAACACAACGATAAGCAGTACAACAACACAAAGCCCAACAGTTACGCCAATAACAAATACAACCTATACCGTAACCTTGAGCGATGGATGTTCACCAACAGTAAGTGATCAAGTAATAGTTAACCTACATCCACTACCTATTCCGAAAGCAGAAAGTGATACCTTGAGCTTGTGCATACAACCAAGTCAACCTATTACCTTTTATAATACAACAGACACACTAGGAGGGATGTTAAACCCATCAAGTGTAATATGGGATTTTGGAGATGGAATAACATCAACCAATCCATGGGATACGATAACACATACCTATACTCAACCAGGCACATATTTAGTAAGCATGACAGCAAGTACAATGCCTAGCATGGGAGGGTGTACCGTAACACAAACCGTAATACCAACAATAAACATATATGACTTGCCCGTTGCAGATTTTGTATCATCACCCAATCCAACAAGTATGTTTGAGCCAGAAGTACAATTTGCCGATCAAAGTGGAAGTACAATAGCCGCATGGCATTGGGATTTTGCAGGATTAGACACGAGCAATTATTCATATCCATTATATAGTTTTCCAAATGATACCAATGGAGTATATCCTGTAAAACTTACCATAACCGATAATCATGGATGTATAGATACAATTACAAAACTAGTTACCATTACAGGCGAATATGGAATTTATATACCCAATGCATTTACACCAGATTATGATTTAAAAAATGACTGGTTTGGTCCACAAGGTTTTGGAATTTCACCAGAAAGCTACCATTTTATGATTTTTGATAGATGGGGAGAAAAAATGTTTGATACAAATGTATTATTTGCACCATGGGATGGTTTTTACAAAGGAACTAGAGTACAAGAAGGGGTTTATGTGTGGAAGTTGTTCTTTAAAGATATTAATAATAAAAAACATGAACTTATTGGACATGTAACCATAATACAATAAAAACTTCATACAACTAAATGTATAAATAATACGTCTTTCCAAAAAAACATTAACAATGGTATGTTTAAATTTTAACGATTGCTATTGTTATCGCTTTTTAAAAAAGTTAACTTTGCAGAAGTATGAAAGATAATATTGTACATAAATACAGTAACAGAAAGGCTTTGATTAATGGTGTTGAGAGCATTAATGATTTGCGTGATTTGGAGTACAATGGCGTAGAACTAGCTCCTCAACAAAGGTTGGCTTTAAAGAATTTTGATAGATATAGAATTAACCAGTTAAATTGCCAGTTATCAGAGCATAAATTTCACCAAAAATACATGCAATTGCAGGTAATGGCAAATCTTTCTCCTTATCAAGAATTTTTAAAAGAAGAATACTATTTATAGAAAAAATTAACTCACTATAAATCCTTAATAACTTTACGTAACTTTAAGTGCTAAATTTTTTTATATGAAACATCTTTTCTCCATTTTAATGTTGTCAATCATTTTAACAACAACTGGTTTTGCACAGCCAATTTTATCTAAAAGTAATTTTTGTTTAAACTATGTAGATTCTACCACTTATCATGTGGCTGACACTAATTCATTGTTAAATACGACCATAGGGGCCAACGTGATTTTTGATTATACCAATTTAAAAGGATATGGTATGATACAAAAAGCCTATTATGTAGATCCAGCAACAACAGCCAATGCGAGTAGCTTTCCAACGGCTAATTTGGCTGAAAAATCAGATGCAGCAGCAGCTAATTTAGTTTATTCCTTAATTTCTAACGACAGCGTAACCGATTTAGGATTTGTTGCAGATATTATCGGCTTTGGTTTAACAACAGCAAAGTACAATGTAGATCCTGAGAAAATAATGCGATTCCCCTTTCAATACGCAAATAGTTATTCCGATCATTATGCAGGTTCTTTTTCGGCCAACGTGGTTCCTGTTGGAGTAGTGAGCACAAATGCGGCTGGAGACGTAACAATTGACGCTGATGCTTGGGGTCGGTTAGACTTACCTTTTGGGGTTTCTATTGATTCTGTAATTCGAATAAAACGAGTTGAAACTACTGTAACTGAAACTATTGTACTTACTCCATTGCCAAGCATTACTCCAATAACTGTTCATGCAGTAATAGTAAGTTATTACAAACCAAGCATAAGTAAAGCACCTCTAATTTCATTTGTTGATGCATCGTATACCCAAAATTCAAGTATTGTACAGTCAAATAAAACGGTCATTTCTCAATATCCAATTGGTGTTGTTTCGGTTGAAGAAAAATCACTTTTAAGAGGAATTGGTCTTTATCCGAACCCTTCAAAAAATGGTAGCACTAGATTGTCTATTAATACAGAAAAATCGATGATTGTTAAGATTGATGTCCTAAATATGTTGGGGCAAAAAATGGATGAAGTAACTAATTCTAGGTTAAATGTTGGAAAAAATAGTTTTGAGATTAACACCAGTAAGTTAAATCCAGGAATTTATTTTATAGCAATTACTTCATCTAACGATGTGAAAATTGCGAAAAAATTTATGGTAGAATAATATTCTTTATTCTTAAAGAAGCCTTAATTTAGTTGTTAATTAGTGTTATCGTATAGGAGGTAATCATCTTCTTTAATTTTGTAATAACAACACTTTGAAAAGGATTGACCAATTTGGTTTTTGATGTATGACTATAATCATAAAACCTTAATTAAGTTAAAAAATATCAGTCAATTTCCAGTAATTAATTTTTATGTTGATTGATATTAGCTACTTTTGTCAACACTAATTAAAAAAAATTAACATGGCAGAAGATAGATATCAAGCACCAGATTATTACAACCTCGATGAGTTGTTAACTGATGAACATAAATTAATTAGAGACACCGTTAGAGCATGGGTAAAAAAGGAAGTTTCTCCAATTATAGAAGATTATGCACAACGCGCCGAATTTCCAAAACAAATTATTCCTGGTTTAGCTGAAGTAGGTGGTTTTGGTCCTTATATTCCAGTTGAATATGGTGGTCCAGGTTTAGACCAAATTTCTTATGGATTAATAATGCAAGAATTAGAAAGATGTGATTCCGGATTGCGTTCAACATCTTCAGTCCAAAGTTCATTAGTAATGTATCCTATCTGGAAATATGGTAACGAAGAACAACGAATGCGTTTTTTACCAAAATTAGCTTCAGGAGAATTTATGGGTTGCTTTGGATTAACTGAACCCGACTTTGGGTCTAATCCAGGTGGAATGATTACTAATTTTAAAGATATGGGCGACCATTATCTACTAAATGGTGCTAAAATGTGGATTACCAATGCTCCAATTGCCGACGTTGCGGTGGTTTGGGCAAAAAATGAACAAGGTAGAATTCATGGCTTATTGGTAGAACGAGGAATGGAAGGCTTTTCAACCCCAGAAATACACGACAAATGGTCTTTGCGTGCCAGCATTACGGGTGAATTGGTTTTCGACAATGTTAAAGTACCAAAAGCAAACTTATTACCTAATAAATCAGGATTAGGAGCACCTCTTGCTTGTCTAGATTCTGCAAGATTTGGTATAGCTTGGGGTGCCATTGGCGCAGCAATGGATTGTTACGATTCTGCTTTGCGTTATTCTAAAGAACGAATGCAGTTCGGGGTGCCTATTGCTTCATTTCAATTAACTCAAAAGAAATTAGCAGAAATGATTACTGAAATTACCAAGGCACAATTTTTAACTTGGCGTTTAGGGGTTTTACGTAATGAAGGAAAAGCAACATCTGCACAAATTTCTATGGCAAAACGAAACAATGTGAATATGGCACTAACAATTGCTCGTGAAGCACGTCAAATACATGGGGCAATGGGTATAACAAGCGAATACGCTATAATGCGTCATATGGCTAATTTAGAATCTGTGGTGACTTATGAAGGAACTCATGATATTCATTTATTAATTACTGGAATGGATGTTACAGGAATAAATGCATTTAAAAATGACGGAACACAGTTTGAATAAATTTAATTGTTTCTTACTGAAATATACAAGAAAGCCGATTATTATAATCGGCTTTCTTGTTTTAATGATTAAAACAACACATATTCTTGAGGGTTTAATGGTATTCCGTTGTACCACAATTCAAAATGCAAATGTGGTCCAGACGACAACTCTCCCGTGTTTCCAACAATAGCAATCACATCGCCCGCTTTTACTTTATCTCCTTGTTTTTTATGCAATACCGAATTATGTTTATAAACAGAAACAAGGTTGTTACTGTGTTGAATTTGAATTACATAACCGGTTTCTGCAGTCCATTCAGCAAATATTACTGTGCCATCTAGTGTAGCTTTAATGGCTTCATCTTTAGGGGAAACAATGTCTACACCAAAATGAATCTTTTTTGCATTAAATGTTTCTGTAACGATTCCTTTTAGAGGGTTGAAAAATATGATGCTACTTAAACTACCAGGAGTTCTACCGGCAGATTTAAATAAGTTGTATTTTTCCTCCGATTCAATCATTACACGCAGTAGCGAATCTTCTGGAATTTTTTGATTAGTAATATGTTGATAATTAATGTTGGTATCTACAACTACTGAGTCATTAAAACTAATAGGTTCTCCCTGAATTATTCTATTTATGTTAACGATATACTGCTCTTTTTGACGCAATACATTGGTAAGAGAATCTACTTTTAAGGTGTTTTCTACCCCCATTTTTCTAAGATTAACATCCGTATAACCAGGAATGAATTCTCGTAAAGGGGTAAATGCAATAATAACCGTAACGATAGCTATCAAAAGCAAAGAACCCACTCCAAAAACAGTAAAAACATTTAGTTGTGATAATTTAAAATTTAATTTTTCCTCATACGTATCGTCATTAAGTATGACAAGTCGATACTTATGGTTAAGTCGTTGAAATTTTTTGGGTTTTTTATGATGAACTGCCATTTAACAAATAAAAACAAATAAATACAACCACAAATATACCTATTTAACACGAGTTCGATTTAACAAAACAAGGTCAGTTTAAGTGAATATATGCAAAAGATTAGTATAAAAAACAAATCGTTTTGCCTATTGATATGAGCAAATGGTAGCGTCGCAAAAATTTGTTCTTTCATATAAATTTTCACCATCGTAAAAATTGTTAAGGTTTTTTTGCTGGGAAATTAAATAGAAAACAGGTGATGATTGGAATAAAAAATATGGATGCAGTTAATATCGAAACTCCTACATCAGCGTAATGGCTCGATAATAATTTACTTATAGACATTTCGGAGTAAAAATGTTCGTACACCGAAAGAGTTAATTTAATTCCAAGAACCCCAATAACAACAAAAGCAGCCGTTTCAAGAAAGGGGTAATGTTCCATAAGTTTGACAAACCATTGTGCAATAAAACGCATGGCGAGTATACCCACAAAAACACCAATACAAACCAAAATAATGTTATTTGAAAATGCTACTGCAGCAAAAACATTATCGATAGAAAATGCCATATCCATCATTTCAACCAAACAAACTGTTGCCCAAAATGAGCCTAATAAACCAACACTAGAACGGTATAACCAATTGCTTTTTTTATCTATAATATCGTCTTTTTTGGTTTTGGTTTGTGTTCCTTTCCAATAATCAAAAACAATATACAACAAATACAAGCCTCCCAATGGCTTTATCCACCAAATTTGAATTAATAACGAGGCAAAAACCATAGCAATTCCTCTAAAGATATAGGCACCCCAAATACCATATTTTAAGGCGTTTAGTTTCTGTTCTTTTGGCAAATCTTTTACCATTGTAGCAAGCACAGCAGCATTGTCAACCGAAAGTAAACTTTCTATGATGATTAAATTTCCGACAACGGCTAACGAAGCATAAGGGTTATCGAAAATTTGCTGGATTAATGGGTACATTTCATTAGAATTTAGCCAAACCAAAAGTAACCAAATAACTTTGGAAAACTTGTTTACCTTTGTGATATGAATGAATTAAGTCAATTTATCGAAAAACTTAGCATAAGTTATACCGACAATAGTTTTGTAAAAATTACCTTGAGTAAACCAGTATTTAAGGGAGACGGGCTGATTAATATGTATTTCCGTTTAGTTGAAATTAAAAATGAATTGATTTTTTCGTGTACTTATCATTACCAAACCAACGACCAAGTAAAGAATTACAATTTAGCTGAAACTAAAACAATTTTAGCGGAGTTGCTTAACCATAAGTTTAAAGCAGCTACGTTGTTTACCTTAACTGAAGATTTTACCTTACAATTTTCTAAAAAGGGTAAAATATCTACCAGAACAACAACGGCAAGTTTTGAACACAAACCTCCCGTTAGTCATGATAAACCAAAAGTGAGTAGAGCTAAATTAGGCAAATACCTTCAATTACTTGGTGTTACTGATGAAGCTGGGTATGTAATTCCTAAAATGGCAGACAAGTTTAAACAAATAAATAAGTATTTAGAAGTAATAGAAAGCCTGCTAAAAAATGTGGAATTATCCAAAAAAATCACGGTGGTCGACATGGGCTCGGGCAAAGGCTATTTAACGTTTGCTCTATACGATTTTTTGGTTAATCAAAAAAAAATGGAAGCCCAAATAACTGGTATTGAATTTAGAAAGGAGTTGGTTGGTTTTTGTAATAAAACTGCTCAGGAATGTAGGTTTGAAAATTTGCATTTTGAACAAAAAACCATCCATGATTTTAGTGCTACAAAAATTGATATTCTTATTGCCCTCCACGCATGCGACACGGCTACCGACGATGCTATTTTTAAGGGTATTTCATCAAATGCTACATTAATTGTTACTGCACCATGTTGCCACAAACAAATTCGACAACAACTAAAAGGAAAAGAGTCTAAAAATCCAATGTTGAAATACGGTATTTTTAAAGAACGCCAATACGAAATGGTAACAGACGCCTTGCGTGCACTAATTTTAGAAAAACATCATTACGATGCTCATATTTTTGAATTTATTTCCAACGAACATACACGAAAAAATATTATGTTGGTAGGAACAAAAACCTCTAAAACTATTGACTTTTCTCGTGTAAATGAAAAAATTGAAGCGCTGAAAAGCGAATTTGAAATTGATTTCCATTATTTAGAGAAAATGTTTTAAAACATTAAATCTCATTTTATCTCATCAGACTAAAAGTTCCATTTACTCTGTGTAAACTGAATAAATAAATCTTTAAAACCACCTATAATAGGACACTTTAATCGTTTTTGACAAGTGTGCTTTACATAATTTTATAAAATATTCTTAATTATGATATAAATCATATTGAATTATTTTTATTCATTTAACTTTGCCATAAATTAATAACCAAATAAATAATAACGATATATGAAAAAATCAATTTTAATTCTATCAAGTTCAATTTTATTTTTTCTTTCTTCTTGTGGAGGAGACTCTTCAACTCAAGAAAGTGAAGCTACACCAGAATCAAGTGCTACTCCAGAAGAGGCTGCTCCTATTGATCCGATGCAAGACAAAGGTGTTGGTATTGTTACCAGCGTTACGCTTGGCGATATAGACAATGCGTTAGTTGAAAAAGGTTCTGCAATATTTCAAGCAAAGTGCGTTGCTTGTCATGCGATTGATAAAAAAGTTGTAGGTCCAGCATTAAAAGATGTGACAAAAAGACGTACTCCAGAGTGGATTATGAACATGATTTTAGACCCTACGAAGATGACAACAGAAGACCCTATTGCAAAAGAATTGTTGGCTCAAATGATCGCTCAAATGGCTAATCAAAGTTTAACAGAGGATGAGGCTCGTAGTGTATTAGAATTTTTTAGAAATAACGACAAATAATAATATAAACTAATGCTAAACAATTTATGAAAAAAATGACTTTTAGAAAAAGAATTCTTTATAGAAGCTTTTTGGTCATCCTATTTTTTGTAAGCCTTACAATTTATACTGGATGTAAATCAGAAAGTGCTGAAGAAGAACAACAAGAAGAACAGGTTGTCGACAATACTCCTAAAGGTGGGCAGGCTAGTGTTCAAGACGAATCATCAGAGCAAGATGTAGTTAAAGTTGCTGTTGCTTCTCCCGATCACACTATCCTTGTTACAGCTTTAAAAGCCGCAGGTTTAGTAGATGTAATGGCAAGTTCAGGGCCTTATACCGTTTTTGCTCCAGTAAATGCTGCATTTGATGCGCTACCTACTGGTACTGTTGATAATTTGCTTAAACCAGAAAACAAGGATGCACTATCAAATGTATTACAATATCATGTTGCTGTTGCTGTTTACAAAGATGTTTATTTTAAAGATGGACAAAAATTAGGAATGGCAAATGGAGAGAATGTGGTATTAACCAAAAATGGTGACAAATGGAAAATTAACGATGCCAATATTGTTGGTTCAGTTATGGCTTCTAACGGAATTATTTATGTAATTGATAAAGTGTTATTACCACCAGACAAGAAATAATTAACTAAAACTAAAAAGATAAAAAAATGAAAAATATAAACTTAAAGCTTTTTGCAGCTGTTGCCTTAACAAGTGTAGTGCTAGGCTGTGGTCAGAAAGAAAAGAAATCGGTAGTAGGAAATGACGCTGCCAGCAAAGTATACGTTGAACCAGGTAAATATGATGATTTTTATATGTTTACTTCTGGTGGATTTAGTGGTCAAGTTAACGTTTATGGCTTACCATCAGGTCGTTTGTTAAAAGTATTACCTGTGTTCTCTCAAAACGCAGAAAATGGTTATGGATACTGTGAAGAAACCAAACCAATGTTAATGACTTCTCATGGTTTTGTGCCATGGGGAGATGCTCACCATCCTGCATTATCAAAAACTGATGGAAATGCTGATGGCAGATGGTTGTTTATTAATGAAAACAATACTCCACGTATTGCTCGTTTAGATTTAAAAACATTTACTACTGCCGAAATTATTGAAATTCCAAACAGTTCAGGTAACCACCCATCTCCTTATCCAACAGAAAACACGGAGTATGTAATTGCTGGTACTCGTTTTAGTATTCCTATTACAGGAAATTTAGATGTTCCAATTTCTTCATACAAAGAAAATTTCCAAGGAGCCATTTCATTAATTAAAGTGGATAAAGAATCTGGAAAAATGTCGTTAGCAACGCAAATTCTTGTTCCTCCTTTTGATTTTGATAAAAACAGGGCTGGTAAGGGAGTTTCTAGAGATTGGACTTTTTTTACTTGTTACAATTCTGAAGAATCACATACTATGTTTGAGGCTAATGCTAGTCAGAATGATAAAGATTTCGTTTTAGCTGTAAACTGGAAAAAAGCGGAAGAATATTTAGCAGCTGGAAAAGCAAAAGACATGAATTCAACGTATTATCACAATTACATGGATGAAAGCACTCAATCTGCAGTTTCTGAGAAAATTACTACCCAAAAAATGCTTGATCCAAAAGATTGCCCAGGAATGATTTATTTTATGCCTTGCCCAAAATCTCCACATGGTATCGATGTAAGTCCAACAGGTGAATACATTGTTGCTAGTGGTAAATTAGCATCATTAATCCCTGTGTTCTCTTACGATAAAATGATTAAAGCAATTGAAGGCAAAAAATTTGATGGCGATGCTTTTGGTATTCCAATTTTAAAATATGAAGAAGTCATTGCTGGTGAAGTTCAAAAACCAGGACTAGGGCCATTACATACCGAATTTGACGATAAAGGTTTTGCGTACACATCTATGTTTCTTTCTTCAGAAATCGTAAAATGGAAACTCGGTACTTGGGAAGTGGTAGATAGAATACCTGTTTATTATTCTATTGGTCACTTAATGGTTCCTGGTGGCGATAGTAAAAATCCTTTTGGAAAATATGTGGTTGCCTTAAATAAAATTACAAAAGATAGGTATTTACCAACAGGACCTGAATTGTCACAATCTGCACAATTAATTGATATTTCTGGTGATAAAATGAAGTTATTGTTAGATTTTCCAACTATTGGAGAGCCTCACTATGCTCAAGCAGTCCCTGCTGATTTAATAATGAAAAATAGCCAAAAAATTTATAAGCTAGAAGACAATCATCACCCTTATGCGGTTAAAAATGAATCGGAAACGAAGGTAGTACGCAAAGGAAATGAAGTTCATGTGTATATGTCATTAATACGATCTCATATTGCGCCTGATAACATTGAAGGGTTTAAGGTTGGGGATGTGGTATATTTCCATGTTACCAACTTAGAACAAGATTGGGATGTTCCTCATGGTTTTGCAATTAAAGGATGTAATAACTCAGAGTTATTGATTATGCCTGGAGAAACTCGTACCATTAAATGGGAACCATTAGAAGTTGGTATTTTCCCTTTCTATTGTTCTGATTTCTGCTCTGCACTTCACCAAGAAATGCAAGGCTATGCTAGAGTGTCACCAAAAAATTCGAACACCCCAATTAAATGGAGTTTGAACGAATAAGTAAAAGTAGATAGTTATTGATTAAATTTTAGACAATTAGGTGACAGAGCGTATTAATTACGCTCTGTTGCTTTACAACAGCAACAATAATATGAAAAAGTCAACCCGCATTATTACGTTAGTGATTTCACTTTCATTGATAGTATCTTTTTTTGTACCCATGTGGTCCATAGATTTAGAAGCCCCACAGTACCCTGAAGGATTAGGTATGCAAATATGGTTAAGTGGAATACAAGGCGATTTAAATACCATAAATGGTTTAAACCATTACATTGGGATGAAGCTAATTAAACCCGAATCGATGGCAGAATTTAAAATAATGAAATATTTAATTGTGTTTATTATAGCTTTGGGAGGAGTCGTATTTATTGTTAAAAAAAGATGGTTATATACCACCTGGACATTATTTTTTGTGATTGTAGGCTTAATAGGGTTAGTAGATTTTTATTTATGGGAATATGATTATGGTCATGACCTTAACCCGCATGCTGCAATTAAAGTACCTGGCATGAGCTATCAACCACCAGTATTTGGCAGTAAAACCTTATTGAACTTTGTAGCCCATTCTTTTCCTCATATTGGTGGAACAATAATTATTACGGGTGCAACACTAGCTTTTGCAATGTTATTTAGCGAGTGGAACATCATTGGAATTTTTAAGAAGAGAATTAAATCATGAAAAATATCAAACAGTTCTTTTTATACAATTATCTTATATATACTGTAACAGTGGTAATTTTTGCTATTTCCTGTAGCATTGAGCCAAAACCAATAAATTATGGTAGCGATTTATGTACATTTTGTCAAATGAGTATATCCGATCAACGCTACGGAACAGAATTTTTGACGAAAAAAGGAAAAGTATATAAATTTGACTCTATCGAGTGCTTAATTCATTATAGAGTTGCTGATAAAGACAATGATAATAACATTTATTCTGTGCTTATCACAGATTATTCAAATCCAGGAAAATTTGTTAAAGCAGAAGATGCTTTTTATATAATTAGTAAGAATGTTCCAAGTCCTATGGGGGCATATCTTTCAGGTTTCGCTAATAAAAGTTCTGTAATCGAGTTTCAGAAAACGAATCAAGGTGATATTTTGTCGTGGGAGCAAACCTACAGTAGAATTGGAAAATAATCAAATAGACAATAAAAAAAATGGAATAGTAATTTGAGCGTATGTTTAAATACTTTGTAGTTTGTATTGTTTTAATAGTTTTTTTTGATTCAACTAATGCATCAACTATAAAAGTATGTCCATCGTGTTCAACTAGGTCATTAAAACAAGCTATTGCTATTTCAAATAGTGGCGACACAATAATAGTTAGCCATGGTATTTACAACGAAAGTAATTTGTTAATTGATAAATCGTTAACACTTATTGGAAAAGATTACCCAGTAATTGACGCACAATTTAGAAGTGGGATTTTTACTATTATGAAAGCTAGGAGAACGTTTATAAAGGGCTTTCAATTGCAAAATGTTAAAGTAAGTTATGTCAATGATTTAGCTGCAATTAGTATTGTTAATTCTAATGGATGTGTAATAGAAAACAATAAATTGAACAAAGCATATTACGGTGTACATGTTTCTAAATCGGATAGTTGCTATATTGGACACAATGTACTTGTGGCAAACGCTAAAAAAGAATCGGCTGCAGGAAATGGTATTCATCTTTGGTATTGTAAAAATGCTTTAATTGAAGGCAATACAATTAGAGGGCATCGAGATGGAATATATTTGGAATTTGTAGAAAATAGTTTAATAAAAAATAATACAAGTACAAGGCAAATTAGATATGGTTTGCACTTTATGTTTTCACATAACAATGAATTTTTCAAAAATACATTTCAAGACAATGGTGCTGGAGTAGCTGTAATGTACTCGAAAAAAATAAAAATGTACGAAAATAAGTTTTTTGACAATTGGAGTTCGATTTCTACGGGGCTTTTGTTAAAAGAAATTTCAGATGGTTTTATTGAGCGGAATAGTTTTAAAAAAAATACCACTGCAATTTATATGGAGGGATGCAACAGAAATAATATTATGAATAATAATTTTATTGAAAATGGTTGGGCATTAAAAATATTAGGAAATTGTGAAGATAACCGTATTTTAAAAAATAACTTTATATCAAACACCTTTGAGGTGGTTACCAATTCTTCAAGAAATGTAAATATTTTCGAAAATAATTATTGGAGTAAATATAATGGTTATGATTTAAACAAAGATGGTGTTGGCGATGTGCCACATAGTCCAATCACCTTATTCTCATACATGTTGGAGCAAATACCACCATCAATAGTATTATTAAGAAGTTTATTTATTGATTTACTCAATTTGGCCGAAAAAATAACTCCCGTTATTACGCCAGTTGATTTTAAAGATGCAAGTCCAAAAATGAAACTCAACACATGGTCGAAATAAAAAACATAGATAAATCATTTGGAAAACTTAACGTTTTACAAGGCTTAAATGTAACTATTGGCAAGGGTAAGGCTGTGGCAATATTAGGGCCAAATGGCTCTGGTAAAACAACTTTAATAAAATGTATTTTAGGTTTAGTAATTCCGAACAAGGGAAGTATTACCGTAAATGGCGAAAATATACATGCCAATTGGAATTATAGAAATTACATTGGATACCTCCCTCAAATTGCACGTTTTCCAGAAAATTTAAGTGTAAAAGAATTGTTTTTAATGATTCAAGATTTAAGGCAACAAAAAGTTAATTATGACTATTTAGTAAATCAATTTAACTTATCACCATTTTTAACCAAACCATTAAGAAGTCTGTCGGGCGGAACTAGGCAAAAAGTGAATATGGTTATGGCGTTAATGTTTAATCCTGAAATATACATTTTTGATGAACCCACTGTTGGGCTTGATCCAATATCTTGTGTGCGATTTAAAGAGCTTGTTCAAAGCCAAAAAAATCTTGGGAAAACAGTATTAATAACAACACATATTTTAAGTGAAGTTGAAGAACTTGCTGACGAAATAATATTTCTTTTAGATGGCAAAATATACTATCAGGGTAGTCCAATTGAACTAATGTCTAAATATGAAGAAACTCATTTAGAGCGTGCAATTGCTAAAATGCTCGAAACTTACGAACTTAAATTAATAACAAGTTAAACCCATTTTAACAAATTAGATATGTTTAAAATAGTAAAATATAGTTTTTATGATGTGCTGCGAAGCAGATGGATGAGTTTATACTTTCTTTTCTTTTTTGTTTCCACATTTGCATTGCTCTATTTCTCGTCCGATTTAACCAAATCTATTGCAAGTTTAATGAACATTATTTTAACGATTATTCCATTAATTAGCACCGTTTTTGGAGTTATGTATTATTATAATTCACGCGAATTTATTGATTTGTTATTGTGTCAACCCATTAAAAGGTCTAGCGTTTTTCTTGGTCAATATTTGGGATTAAGTTTATCGTTAGTAATAAGTTTTGTTTTAGGCACAGCAATTCCATTTGGTGTATATGGTTTGTTTGTTTCTGATGCAGTGTGGAATTTTAGTATTTTGCTATTATCGGGGGTTGTTCTTTCTTTTATTTTTGTTGGATTTGCTTTTTTCATTTCCATGTTAAACGAAGACAAAATAAAAGGATTTGGAATTGCCATTCTAGTTTGGCTTTATTTGGCAGTAATTTATGATGGTTTTTTGTTGCTATTTTTTGTTTCGTTTAACGATTATCCGTTAGAAAATGCTGCAATTGGTCTAACTCTTTTGAATCCAATAGATTTGGCTAGAGTGATGACCTTGCTTAAGTTAGATGTTTCAGCCTTAATGGGTTATACTGGAGCTGTATTTAATTTGTTTTTTGGAACTACTAAAGGAATGCTGTTTTCTTTTTTATCATTGCTGATTTGGGTTATTTTTCCAATTTTCGGATTTCTTCGTTTGGCAAAAAGAAAAGATTTTTAACACAAAGACCAATACTATTTTGCCGGTTCTAGCAAATTGGTAATTGAAATAAATTGTTCAACCGAAAGTTGCTCAGGGCGTAAATTAAAAATTTCTAATTCAATAGTTTTCTCTGTTAAAAAAGGGCGCAACGAATTTCTTAATGTTTTACGGCGTTGGTTAAACGCTGTTTTTACCATAGTTTTAAAAAAAGCTTCGTTACAATTTAATTTTTCAACCTTGTTTCGAGTTAATCGAATTACTCCCGATTTAACTTTTGGTGGAGGATTAAACACATTTTCGTTTACGGTAAATAAATATTCGATATCGTAAAAAGCTTGTAACAGTACACTTGTAATACCATAAATTTTACTTCCTGGTTTTGAAGCCACTCGCTCGGCAACTTCTTTTTGAAACATACCCACTACTTCGGGTACGAGATTTTTGTTTTCGAGAACCTTAAATAGTATTTCAGTAGAAATGTTGTATGGAAAATTACCAATTACAGCGAAGGGTTGATTATGGGTAATTTGGGCTAAATTCATGGCTAAAAAATCGCCATAAATAAAATTATTGGCTAGTTCTGGAAAATGTTTTTTTAAATATTCAATCGATTCAAAATCAACATCAATGGGATAAGTAATAAAATTTGAGTTGTCTTTCAGAAATTGAGTTAATACACCCATGCCTGGGCCTATTTCAATCACGTATTTATAATTTTGATGCGATTGTAGTGCGTCAACAATATTTTTAGCAATACTCTCGTCGGTCAAAAAATGTTGACCTAAATATTTTTTGGCTTTCACAACATCTTTAGACCTCGCTTCACTTCTTTTAAAAGTGGAAGTTTTTTCTATCCCGTACTTGATAAGGGATTCGTTTCTATTGTGTTTTTTAAATTTCAAGAGGTCAATATATTTAATACTTTCGCGTTAATGCAAAAGTAACGAAAAGCTTTAACGATGAGATATATTAGTTTAGTGGTTTTTATGTGTTTTGGATATATGCTTTTTGGAAACCAATTAGAGCAGTTATCAAAACTTACTGCTAGAGAAGTTGGTGTAGTAAGGTTACTGCACCTAAAACCCAATCAATTGGCTATTTCCATGCCTTTTGCCAAAGAACTCATTCTAAATCCTCAACAAAAGCTAGCCTTAGAAGAAAAAGCGGTGATTAAAATTGAATTGGTTTACACCAAATATCGAACATCGCCTAAGTTCAATCAACAAGAGTTAAATTACAACCGATTGGTTGAACTTAAAAAACTCTTACCCCATTTGTTTGAAAATCCGTTGTGGGAATTCAATTTAATTAGCCAAACTAATGGAAATTCTCAAGCAGAATGTAATACCATGTTCCATGGTTTTATTTTAACCTTTCGACCAAATTCTAATTCAACTACACTTGGTCAAGAAATTGATTATTTGCAAAAGATAGTATCACAACTAAACCAACCAAAAGATAGTATTCCAGATAAAATGAGTTACGATTTAACAACTCGATGGGACGATAGAATAGGTTATGTGCATGATACCATTTGGAAAAAAAATGAAGTAATAAAAATTACACCCCCTAATTTTTTCTACGACCAAACTCTTTATCAAGATTCAACCGTAATAAGTGCATTTGAACGAAACAAAAATTGGAAAAACTTTATAGTGGTTACCGATGTTACAGGAAGCATGTCGCCTTTTATTGCACAAGTATTTGTATGGCTAAAAGAGCAAGCACAGCAAAATAATGCCCAATATTTTGTTTTTTTTAACGATGGCGATAACAAAGAATCGAATCAAAAAAAGCCGTTAAAAACTCAAGGTGTTTATGGCTGTAAAAATACTAGTATAGAAAATGTAATGGAAAAAGCTGCCCAATCCATGCAAAATGGTGCTGGTGGTGGCGAAGGGTTAGAAAACGATGTAGAAGCCATGTTGTATGGACAACAAGAATACCCTGAAGCAGATGAAATAATTTTGATTGCCGATAACCTTGAAAGTATGCGAGATTACAAGTTTTTAACGGACATTAAAAAACCAGTACATGTTATTATTTGTAGTGCAATAACTTGGATAAATATTCAATATTTGGACTTAGCTAGAGCTACCAATGGTTCTATTCATACTTCGTTAACAGATACCTATAATTTATCAAGTGTTAAAAAGAATCAAACTATAACTATTGATGGTCAATCGTACTTATTTTACAACGACCGATTTAACTTTGTTTATTGAAAATTATTAATTTCTTGCCAACAATTATTAACGATAGGAAACTTGTTGTTCAATAGTTTATATTTCATTTAACTGCAAAGAAATTTACTCTTGCATCTTAAATAATTTAAGTATCTTTCGAAAAAATTTAGACGATGGAACAGCAATTAACGTTAGAACAAATTCAGGATTTTAAAGGTAAATATCCGAAACAACTTTGGTACTTGTTTTTAGTAGAAATGTGGGAACGCTTTTGTTTCTACGGTATGCGAGGTGTGTTAACCATTTTTATGGCAGATCAAGTGTTAGGACTGTCCTTATCTGATAAAGACGCCAATCTTAAGTATGGCGCAATTCAAGCGTTTGTATATGCATTTACTTTTATTGGTGGAATTTTTGCCGATAAAATTTTAGGGTTTAAAAAATCATTGTTATTTGGTGCTTTAGTAATGATTACGGGTAATTTAATTATTGCAGCGTCACCACAAAATTTCTTTTATTTGGGAATCACACTTTCCATAATTGGAACAGGATTTTTTAAACCAAATATTTCTTCAATGGTTGGTGAATTGTACAGAGAAGGCGATTCGAGAAGAGATGCTGGTTTTGGATTATTCTATTCGGGAATTAATATAGGGGCTTTGCTTGGTGGCGCAGTTTGTGTTTATCTCGGTAAAAGTGAAAATTTTGGTTGGAGTTATGCTTTTCTTTCTGCTGCAGTAGTAATGGTGGTAGGGTTGATTACGTTTATACTTACTAAAAAATCGTTAGGTCCAATTGGAGATTCTCCATTGTTAAATTTGAGTGCTGCTAAAAGAAATATCAAAGAAATTGCAGTTTATGTTGGAGCTTTAATAAGCATTCCGTTAATCTTCATCATGATTAAAAACACCGATTATACGGATTATTTTATGTACACCATTGGTCCAGCAGCCATCATTTATTTCCTTTATGAAACGCTAAAAGAAAAAGATATTAAATCTCAAAAGAAACTTATTGCAGCATTTGTGTTTATTTTGTTCTCTATTATATTCTGGGCTTTCTTCGAACAAAGTGGAGGGTCGTTGGCTCTTTTTGCTCAAGATAATTTACATCACAATCTATTGTTTTTTAATATCGATCCCAATATTATAAATAATACATCCAATTCGTTATTTGTAATTGTTTTTAGTCCGTTGTTAGGCTTGCTTTGGCTTGCGTTAGCTAAAAAGAAGATTGAACCTAATACGGTTATAAAGTTTGGAATAGGATTTTTGTTCCTCGCAGCAGCTTTTTATACCTTTTATTACACTCGATTTTTTGCTGGTGCTGATGGTAAAACGTCGTTAAATATCTTTACGTTAGCTTATTTAGTGATAACGTTCGGTGAGCTTTGTCTGTCACCAATTGGTTTGTCCATCATGACAAAACTTTCTCCTAAAAGATTAGGAGGAATGATGATGGGGATGTGGTTTTTAGCCAGCGCTTATGGTCAATATGCAGCTGGATTATTAGGTGCAGGAATGTCAAGCCCAGATGAAAATGCAGCATTAATGACAAAACTACAATCGTATACCGATGGTTACAAACAATTGGGTATTTATGCACTTATAGCAGGAGTGTTGCTTATTGCAATTTCTCCTTTAGTTCGTAAATTAATGCAAGAGGTAAAATAGTCACTAATCTAGAAAAAAAATAAGTCATTAACCCGTTGTGCATTTGTAAGAAAATTTGTCAATTCGAGTGAATTTCACGATT
>JAVHRO010000067.1:0-15629 GCA_036171675.1 Vicingus sp.
CTGATAATTTCATACGCAAATATACAAAATAATACCTATTTTAAACTAGAGCCCACAACAATTGTAACTAACTCATTATTGGATAATTCGCATCCAGAAACTGGACTAGGAGCGGACAGTACCCCAATATTTTGGGATAAAACTAAATTGCTGGTTAGCAATAATAATGCAACAACAATAATTTTAAATCGAACCATAAATAAATAGTATAAACTGTTCATAATCGTTCCTTAAATGATGTTGTTATAATAAAAAATAAATATTTAATCATATAAGTAAGTTCTTTTACATATTTTAACTTTGAAAAGTTACTTCAAATTATTTATCAATCACGAGTAAATTCGACTATTGGGTTATTTTAATAGATTAATTTTTTAATTAAGTATAAATACCTATCAGGTAGTTGGGTAAATCTACGGCAAAATACGAGTAATTGTTACAAGTTTCATAGCTATTTTTTATTTTAATGGTTTTAACCATAACATGGCATGATTTTTAATCTTGTTGTCTGTCTGATTTTATTATTTGTGTAAAACCAATCATTACAAAAAGTTCTTAATACCTTTGCATCAACTTCATTAGATATTTGTTAATATAAATTATGCCCTTCAAAAAACTAATTAAACCATTACAAGAATCATTAACCGAATTGGGTTTTGAAATCCCAACCCCTTTTCAACAGCTTATTATTCCTAAAATTAAAGGAGGTTTAAATTTGTTTGGAATTGCCCCAGGTGGAAGTGGTAAATCAACGGCTTTAGTAATTGCCACTATTCATCGGTTAAACGGACAGTCACTTGACGATGTGCCTCGTGCATTAATTTTTGTAAAAGATAGAGATGCGGCTCATGCTTTAGAGGAACTATTTAAATCGTTTTTGCGAAATTCCGATTTAAGAGTTTACGCTGCTTACGAAGAACCTAAGATTAACAACCAACGCGATGACATTTATGCTGGTGTTGATATTGTTATTGCTACACCTAGGCGTTTGGGTAAATTGTATTATATAAATGGTATTAACTTAGCTCGCTTACAACTTTTGGCTGTTGAGGATGCTGAATTTATTTTTGATAACAGCTGCCACACGGATGTGAAAAGAATTACAGAAAGTGTTCCTAGATGTCAGTTGCTTGTTTTTAATGATGCATTCACTAATAGAATGGAAAAATTGCAGCATTTATTTATGGGAAACGCCCAAATTATTGAATTGGCATAGGGAAATATTGATTTTCTACCACTCGTCTTTTGTTTTTGTTTTTATCTCGAATAAATTGCTAAAGGTAATGTTGTAAATAGTATTTGGTTTTTTCAAAAACCCTGGTCTATATTCAGTGTTTTCTTTTGTTAGAAAGTTCGACTCAAATGTTTGTTCTTCCCCTTTTTTAAGAATTTCACCATTACCAACTAACATAATTTTCTTAAAAATAATTCGATATTTTTTATCCTTAACTTCTATTCGTACCAATCCTTTAAATGCAGTTTTGTTTACAATTTCAGGTACACCAGCAACGCCAGTTTTGGTTGGATCAACTTGTTGAGGTTTTAGTTTAGCAAATACCGTATCGCCAATGGTTTCAGTCGACCAAAATAATTCTGAAGACTTAAAGTAGCTAATCAATTCTTGTTTGGTCTTGTTGGTTTCATAAATCTTTTTCCAACTCATTTCGGGTGCTGATAAATAAAAATTTTCAGCTTCTGATTGGGCTTTAAGAATAATTGAACAGAAAAGAATAGTAATAACTAATAGGTGTTTCATAGGTTTAAATGGTTTAGAGCCAAAATTAATAAAAATTAAAAATTTTACAGTATGCAAGTTTAATACCAAGAAATATAAAAATGAAAAATCCCGAACATTAAAACATTCGGGATTTAACTTTACAAATGAGAGGTGGAAGCCTTCTCAGGAGTATTTTTGATAAAAAAAGACCTCAACTTTCGCTGAGGTCTTCGTACTCGGGGCGGGACTTGAACCCGCACGTCCTAATGGACACAAGATTTTAAGTCTTGCGTGTCTACCAATTCCACCACCTGAGCATCTCTTTATAAATAAAGAAGAGCGAGAGACGGGGTTCGAACCCGCGACCTCGACCTTGGCAAGGTCGCGCTCTACCAGCTGAGCTACTCTCGCTTACAATTTCTTATAAGGCTTTATCGAATATCAATCAATTATTTTAAGAACAAACTCCCTTAAATAGAGAGTGTGCAAAAGTATATAATTTTTTAATTCTGCAAAATTTTTTTACTTTTTTTCCAATTACTTTTTTTATAAAGAATATTGATTCGGGCTAAAGGTCTAAAATACAGTTAAAAAGAAGTCTTATTTATCAGTACTTCCAATTCTTTTTTGCGCTGTAAAAGATGTCGTTGTTTAATGGGGTCTAATGTTTTTTTAGCAAAATCAGTGTAATATCGGTGTTCGTTCAAGAAATCAATTTCAATTTTTATCCAATTTAAATCATCGGTATAGAATTCACTTATAGCGTTTAGCTCTTGTTTTAGCAGTTTAGCATTATCAAAATGATTTGCTGTACCCAAATCAAATAAATCTGCATCAGCCAACATTCTTCCTAATTTACTTTTTGGAGTGGTTTTTGGTTTTGTACTTAAAATGTAGGTGGAAATCTGTGCTATTTTTTTTTTTGAAAAATTGTATTTTTCTAGAAATAAAACTGCTATTTCAACACTCGATTGCTCGTGCTGGTGCATTGTTTTTAAATAACCAACATCGTGAAACCAAGCAGAAATTAATAACAGCTCCAATTCGGCTGGTGTTAAATTATAATGTAGTCCGATTTTTTTTGCCGATTCAACAACATTTCTAGTATGAGCAAGGTTGTGATATGACAATTCTTTTGGGCATTGTTCAAAAATTTCAACAACGTGTTTTTCTGTCTTTTCAAGAATATTGGACGAGATTTTCAATGCCAATTATTTTATACTTTCAAGTAAAATTAATTAGAAACTTTTAAACGACATTTAATCATTCGGTTTTTTCCATTAATATCGCGAATAACCGCTATATTATCAAAACCTTTACTGGCTAATAATTTTTTAACATCGTAAGCATAATTTTCATGTATCTCGAAATACAATTTACCGTTAGAAGTTAGGCTGTTTTTTGCAAATTGAGCAATGGATTGGTAAAATATTAAGGGCTTTTCGTTTTCTACAAATAAAGCCAAGTGAGGTTCGTAGCCGAGTACATTATGGTCCATAGTGCTTTTGTCACTATGTGGAATATATGGTGGATTACTTACAATTACATCAAATTTTAAATTAGTAAAAGATGTAGTTTTTAAAATATCAACTTGGTTGAAAACAACATGAACATTATTGTTTATTGCATTTTGTTTTGCAATACTTAAGGCTTTATCGGAAATATCAAAGGCAACAACGGTTGATGCTGGAATATGTTTTTTTAATGCAATGGCTATACAACCTGAACCTGTTCCTATATCTAGAATTGTAGGGGTAACTTTTAAATTTTCTTCCATAACCAGCTGAACCAATTCTTCAGTTTCAGGTCGAGGTATCAAGGTGTGCTCATTAACCAATAAAGTTAGACCAAAAAATTCCCATTCTCCCAGAATATATGCTAGCGGCGTTTGTTTTTTTAAGTCTTTAACGGCATAAATTATTTTCAATAATTCCGATTCTGATAACCTGCGCTCTTTTCCTATTAGCACGTCCTTCTTGGAGAAATCGAAATATTTTCCAAGCAAAATATAAAGCATGCTGGTTACTTCATTTTCCGGATAAATAGTGGCCAATTCTTGTTTTACATAAGTAATAATGGCTTTAATGGAGTTCTCAGGCATTTTCATTGGTTGTAAATTTATTCAATTGGTTCAATAGTTGACTGTTTTTTGTTATTAACAAATCAAAAACAAGTGAAAAGTTTTTTGAGAGTAATAAACTTAATTGTTAAATTGGCTTTTTTAAAAAATATATACATGTGTTGCAAAGAAATTTTGCAAGTTAAATAATTAAAATTATGACGAATATGTTTAAACTTATGTTCTTGTGTGGTATATTGTTCTTCGCTTTTGAGACAAATTATGCACAAGATATAGTTGTTGGAGATGAATCTGCCTTGAATGTGGCAAAAGCTCAAGAATTTTATAATAGTGGAATCGAAAAATTTAATGTGAAAGATTTAACTGGAGCGGTTGCCGATTTTAATGAAGCTATTGCCTTAGTTCCAACTTTTGATAAAGCGTTGTTTAACAGAGGATCAATTAAATTTCAAACCAAAGATTACGCTGGAGCAATTATTGATTTTAATACGGTAATTCAAATTAATCCATCGTACATTGGTGTTTATTTTTTAAAAGGAAGATCACATTACGAACGCAATGAAAAAGACCAAGCTCTTGAAAATTTTTCAAAAGAAATTGAGTTAGACAAAACTAATGCTGAGGCTTATTATTACCGAGGAGGATTGTATTTTTTACAAGAAAAATATACTGAAGCAATAAGTGATTATGACAATGCCATAAAAAATAAATCGAGTTATGCTTATGCCTTTAACGATAGAGGTAGTGCAAAACGTTTAACAAATGATTTAACGGGAGCTATTCAGGATTACAAAAAAGCTGTAATCGCGGATGATAAACTCTATTTCGCATATAATAATTTAGGTAGTGCATTGCGAATGAATAAACAATTTGATGAAGCTATAACCAATTATAACAAGGCAATAACCTTAAAGAATGATTATTATATTGCCTACAATAATCGTGGTTATGCTAAACACGAAAAAGGCGATTATAAAGGAGCTATTGATGATTTTAATGATGCCATACGTTTAAAAGCCAGTTACGTTCAAGCATACAACAATAGAGCTGCATCGAAATATAAATTAGAAGATTACAAAGGAGCAATTGAAGATTGTAATAAAGCCATTTTATTGCAAGACGATTTTGGCCCCGCTTACTTAAATCGGGGTATCGCAAACGAAATGCTTCGAAAAGAAGATAGAGCCTGCGAAGACTGGAACAAAGCTGCTTCTTTAGGATTGAAAAATGGAAAAACCTTTGCTCAAGAGAGCTGTAATTAATAAATACTACCTTTTAACAAAGAAAATATGAAATCAAAATATACAATAATTGCAGCTTTAACGTTTAACTTTTTACTTATTACTTTTAGCTGTTTAGCTCAAGATGTTCCATTCGATAAAGCCTTATTTAAGGAAAGAAAAGATGAATTTAAAATAGCCAAAGATAACCTCGAAGAAGGTTATAAAACATACGGAATATACCCAGAATCGTTTATGAGTGTAAACAATCCTGATTACAAACCACGAATGAGTTATTATAAAGACGCACTACCCATTTTGTTTGATGCCAATACATTTAACCCAAACAATGCTCAGTTAAATTACAGAATAGGTCGATGTTATTTGGCCTCATCTGTTTATAAAGAGGAATGCTTAAAACATTTTTTAAAAGCCCAACAACTCAATCCTAATGTATCGCCAGATATTAATTATTATTTGGGATTAGGTTATCAATTAACACTTGATTTTGATAAGGCCATCACCTCATTTAGAAAACATCAAACTGTTTTAACTGGTAAAGACCCCATTGAAGTTGAAGAAACGCAAAATAGAATTAATGAATGCGAAATTGGAAAAAAATTGGTGGCTAAACCAGTTCGTGCATTTATCGACAATTTTGGAGATGTAGTAAATTCTAAATATCCTGAATACGGTGCAATAATATCTGCTGACGAGTCGGTTATGATGTTTACCTCTCGACGTAATACATCGACTGGTGGATTAATTGATCCAGGGTTAAATGAATACTACGAAGATATATATATTACCACCAAAGTTGGTGGAAAATGGACTACCCCTGTGAATATGGGTACCAATGTAAATTCAAATGAGCACGATGCTACTGTAGCAGTCGCTCCGGATGCCCAAAGCATGATTATTTATAAAGATGATAAAGGAGATGGTAATTTATATGAAACTAAATTGGTTGGAGCTACTTGGTCTAAACCTATAAAGATGAACAAAAATATCAATACCAAATACCATGAATCATCGGCAAGTTATTCTAATGATGCTAAAACATTGTATTTTGTTTCCAATAAACCGGGCGGTTTTGGCGAACATGATATTTATTATAGCAAATGGGATGAACTTAAAAAAGAATGGGGCGCACCAACTAACATTGGACCAGTTATTAATACGAAATATAACGAAGAAAGTGTGGTAATTCACCCAGATGGAAAAACCATTTATTTTAGTTCTCAAGGGCATGAAACCATGGGCGGATACGATATTTTTATGTCAAAATTACAAGCTGATGGTGTAACTTGGGGTAAACCAGAAAATATAGGTTATCCAATAAATTCGGTTGATGACGACGTATTTTTTGTAATTAATGCCAGCGGTAGAAGGGGTTATTACTCTTCATTTAAAGCTGATGGTTATGGTGAAAAAGACATTTACATGATTACTTTTTTGGGGTCAGAGAAGCCGGTACAGTTGAGTGCAGAAGACAATTTGTTAGCCAACATTGCAGAACCTGTTCGTGAAAAATTAATTGAAAAACAGGTGGATGCGGCAACAAAACGAATTACCATTTTAAAAGGTGTAGTACGTGATGCTAAAACATTAAAACCATTGTATTCTGATATTGAATTAATTGATGTAGAAGAGAACAAAACGCTTGCAAAGTTTGAGTCAAACTCAACAACGGGTAAGTATTTGGTATCGTTACCATCGGGTAAAAATTATGGATTAATTGTTCGTGCTAATGGGTATTTATTCCATTCAGAAAACTTCAATATTCCAGAAACGGCTGCTTATCAAGAAGTTGAAAAGAACATTGATTTAGAAAAAGTTGAGGTGGGTAGCAAAATTGTATTGAAAAATATTTTTTACGATTACAATAAAGCCACCTTGCGTGATGCTTCGAAAAATGAGTTAGATCGTTTAGTGAAATTGTTACAAGAAAACCCATCGATTAAAATTGAACTTTCGGCACATACCGATTCACGAGGGGGAGACAAATACAACGAGGATTTATCGCAAAAAAGAGCACAATCGTGTGTTGATTATTTAATTAATGCAGGAATTTCTACCGACCGTTTGGTTTCTAAAGGTTATGGTGAACAACAGTTAATTATTTCGGACGTTGAAATTGCTAAATTGAAATTTGACGATGAAAAAGAGGAAGCTCACCAACAAAATAGAAGAACAGAGTTTAAGATTTTGAGTAAATAAGCTCTTTTAACAATTAGAGAAAACAAAAAAGTTGAATTGTTTTGTCAATTCAACTTTTTTGTTTTTAACCGAATAGAATTTCCCACCACAATAACATCCGAAAAAGCCATGGCTAAAGCAGCAACCATAGGGTTTAGAAATCCAAAAGCGGCAATGGGTATAGCAACAACGTTGTAGAAAAATGCCCAAAACAAATTTTGTTTAATGGTTTTTAAGGTGTGTTTACTTATCATGTAAGCTTCATACACCTGACTAAAATCTTTGTGATTTAACAACACAATTTGAGCACTCTGCACAGCTATTTGTGTGGCATTACTTAACGAAATACCCACATTAGCTTTAGTTAATGCAGGAGCATCATTAATACCATCACCCACCATTGCAGTGGGTTGTGATGCAACCAATTGTTCAATAATTTCAAGTTTATGTTCTGGAAGTTGTTCGCTGTAAACTTTTGTAATTCCTAATTCGTTTCCTAAACTTTCGCATTTTTCTTTTACATCGCCACTTAATAAAATGGTATTGATGTTTTGAGCACGTAACAGCTCAATGGTCGATTTTACGTTTTGTTTTAGCTCATCTTTAATATCAATACCAGCAACCAACACCTCATTTTTTAATAAATAAATTTGATGTGTAATTTTTAAATGATCATCATTTATCCAACGTGAAGAACCCAATTGGAAATGGTTTTTATTCGTATCAAAAGCTTCAATTCCATAACCTTTAACTTCGGCAATTTTATCAAAAGTAAGTCGAGTTGCTTTTACTTGTAAATCAACCACCATCGACTTTGCAATGGGGTGAGAGGAAAATTCTTCTAAACTAAAAACCAAATCCATTACTTCTTGTTCCGAAATTTTTTGATACAATTTGATGTGTTTTACTTTAAAGTTTCCAGTAGTTAACGTTCCAGTTTTATCAAATACGATATTTTTAATGTTGGCAAATTGCTCTAACGTACTTCCTCCTTTAATTAAAATTCCTTTTTTGGCAGCTCTACCAATTCCAACCATTACAGCAGTTGGAGTGGCTAAACCCATGGCACAAGGGCAAGAAATAACCAATACAGCAATGGCTTGCATTAATGATTGTTGCATCGAAATATGAAAAACAAGATGTGCTAATACAAAAGTGATTAGTGAAATACCAACAACAACAGGAACAAAAATTGCACTTACTTTATCACCCAGTTGCTGAATTTTTGGTTGATTTTGCTGAGCCGATTTAACCATTTCAATAATCTTGGATAAAACGGTTTCAGTTCCAATATGTTCGGTTTTTACTTTTATTGTACCAAATTCTACAATGGTTCCCCCTACCACTTTATCGCCTATGGTTTTCTCAACAGGCACACTCTCACCAGTAATCATGGATTCGTCAATGGTAGCTTCTCCCCAAATAATTTCTCCATCAATGGCAATTTTATCACCCTGCTTGACTAAAATAATATCATTTTTAATTAATAATGAAGAATCTATTTTTTCCAGACTTCCATCAGCCAAAATTTTGGTAGCTTCGGTTTTTTGTAATTGAGTCAATTCTTTAATGGCTGTGGTGGTTTGATTTACCGAGCGATGTTCCATTACATTGCCCAATAATACCAATGTTATTATGGTCGATGTTGTTTCAAAAAACAAATAATTATGAGCATTTGGTGCTCCATAATATTGAATAAGTCCTATTAGGCTATAAGCAAAAGCCGAAGTTGAACCAATTACTATTAGCACATCCATATTAGGAACCATTGCCTTAAGAGACCCCATTGCACTTTTCCCGAAATGTAAAAATCCAACAATAAAAACTGGTAAGCATAGAATTAATTGAACCACTGCATTATTAATCCAAAAATGGTGTGGAAAAAACATATGAAAAAACAGCGGAATCGTAAATAATAGCGAGAAATAAAATTTCTTTTCAATGGTTGAAAATCCAATCTTTTCGATATCTTTCTTTTCAACTACCTTAAAACCTAAACTATTTATACCATGGGAAATATCGTCGATGGATAAATTGATGTTATTTTTAAACAATACTTCTCCAGTAGAAAAATTAACATCTACCTCATCTAAGCCTTTTTTTTCTAACTGTTTTTTTATTCCTAAAGCACAATTAGAACAAGTCATGCCTTCAACATTAAGTAATGTATTTTTTGAATTACTCATAGAAACAAAATTAGGAATATGCAATGCTTAATAGAATAATAAGGTGTAAATAATCGAAAATATATTTTGTGCAAAAAATAAATGTAGTATATTTGCCGTCCATAAATGGTGGATGTAGCTCAGCCGGTTAGAGCATCGGTTTGTGGTACCGAGGGTCGTGGGTTCGAGCCCCATCTTCCACCCAAAGAAAAAGTAGAGGCGGTCAATTGATCGCCTCTTTTTTATTTTTATTGAACCGACAAAAGTTTAACTACTCCAGATTCTTCATACACCAATGACGGAAAAGGAAATTTTATAAATCCAAAGGTGTGTAAAAGCCCTGCAATTAGCTGGTTTTTAGTTTTTATTCGGGTTAAATCCACGTCTAACGACAAATAAAATTGTTTTTGACGTTTAATGTCTGAATAATCAAAATACTGATTATCAGAAACAAATTTATTATCACGCCCACCCAACATTCCGTCGGCTCCATAACCAACAGCCACATTTAACCATTTCGGGAATTTTGATTCATCGTTTAAAAATGAGGCAATATTTACACTTAACCAATAGGTTTGTCCGTTATAATCTTTAAGTGTTTGTTGCAAAAAATTTTCACCTAATAAATTTGGACGTTTTGCAGCAAAATCGGTAGGATAAAAGGAGTATTTTAATAAAATACGTTGCTTTTTCCAACCTAATTGTTGGCCAATAAATAACCCCGAACCAAAAATATTTGCTACCATATCCCCTTTAGAAAATCCCCATCCATTGGAGTATCCATCAAAAACCTCTACCGAAGTTAGAAACGCAAATCCAAGGGTTCCTCCATACCATATCGATTTATTTTCAGTTAATCCGCTCCATTTTAGCGCTTGATAACCAAGTTTCCCAACATAATACGAGGTGGTGACATGGCCAACTTTATCCATATACAACCATTGGTCATTGTCGTTAAAAAAGTGAAAATTTCCTAAAGATTCGTTGCTGTACCACAATTGCGACAAGCCTATCATGGTTCCGGTATAAACGATTGTTTCGGCTCCAATAACTAATTTTAGTCGATTTACATTTAAAGTATCTTGACTAAAAATGTTAACGGTGTAAAATAAACCTACCGTAAACAGTACAATTTTTTTTAAGGAAAATGAAAATAGCGAATGGCTCATAGGTTAAAACAAACTTACCAAAAACCCAATAAATAGAATTGGAAACTTATACTTAATTGAATTTACATTAGTTATGTTTTACTAATTTTGTGAAAAATTAAATCGAAAAATATGAGTCAATTTTTTAGTCAAACATTTTACGGCAATACAATTGGTAATTGGTTAATTAGTTTATCAATAATTTTTGGATCAATCATTGTTGGAAAAATTGTTTTTTTGATTTCAAATAAATTTTTAAAGAAACTTACTGCAAAGTCGAAATCGAAGTTGGACGATATAATTGTTGATATGATTGAAGAACCAATTATTTTAGCAATAGCAATTGCAGGCGTTTGGTATGGTCTCGGTCGTCTCGATTTTACTATATGGTGGGATAAATGGTTGACGAAAATTTATCATATCATGGTGGCAATTAATGTTACATGGTTTGCTTCCAGATTTATTGATGCCATTATTAAAGAATACATTGTTCCAAAGGCAGAAAAAGCAAATTCAGAAATAGATAATCAAGTACTGCCAATAGTACAAAAAGTTGTTCGTGTAACTATTTGGTCATTAGGTATTATTGTAGCACTTAACAATGCAGGATATGATGTTGGAGCTTTAATTGCTGGGTTAGGTATTGGTGGTTTAGCATTGGCTATGGCTGCTAAAGAATCGGTTTCTAATATGTTTGGTGGGTTAATGATTTTTACCATAAAATCATTCAAAATAGGCGACCGTATAAAAATTAATGGCTTTGATGGGTTTATTTCCGAAATTAGTTTTCAAGTTACCAGAATGAGAACGTTGGAAGGTAGGTTGGTTACTATTCCTAACTCATTATTTATTGGTAATATGGTTGAAAATGTTACCGCCGAGCCATCGCGAAAAGTAGTGCTAAATATTGGATTAGTTTATTCAACAACACCAGCTCAAATTGAAAATGCCATAAATATTTTAAAACAAATTGAAAAGGATAACAATAATTTAGATGAAGGAACAACTATTAGTTTTACTGATTTCGGTAACTTTTCTTTAGGAATAACTTTTGTTTATTACATTAAAAAAAGCGCTGATATTTTTAATACGCAAACCGAAATAAATTTGGAAATACTAAAACGATTTAACCAAAATGGATTAGAATTTGCATTTCCAACTCAAACCATTTATACTAAATCGTAACATGATATCAAAAAATAAAAGCCCAGAATTATCTGGGCTTTTATTTTTTTGAAGATTATTCTTTTTTTGGACCTCTTAATAAAGAAACTGTTCCAGTTACTAATTTTTCTTGAGTAGAACAAACATCGGTGTATCGAAGTTCGTAGAAATAGGTTCCTTCAGAGGCATCTTTACCATCCCAATTTTTTGTAGCATCGGTTGATTCAAATGCTTTTCTACCCCATCGGTCGAAAATTTTAATACTGTAATCTTGCGTATGGTCTACTCCAACAAAAACTAATTCGTCATTCCAACTATCTCCATTTGGAGTGAAAACGTTAGGAATAATTCCAGAACTTTCTTTTGGGTCAACAAATTCTGCAACTTTTGTTTCGGTTATAATTCTGTTGCAAAAGAAGTTGTAAAGAGAAACAGAAATGTTGTAAGTACCTGCTGTCAAATACTCATAAGATATAGAGGTAGAGTCAATAAATTCAACCCCATTACCCATGTTCCAGTAAATTGAGTCAGCACCAGTACCAACAGCTGCTAGATTAACTTTGTAATTTGCTGTTTCACAAGGTAAAGGAGGGGTAAATGCGATATTAACATTTAAATCAGGTGCTTGAGCAAGATTAACATTAAAATAAGCTGTATCTGCTATATTACAAGTAGTAGAATCAATAGCCACAAACATAACGGTATAAGAGCCAGGCGAAGTATAGTTGTATGAAGGGTTTAATGCTACAGAAGTACCGACACCATCACCAAAATTCCAGAAATTTTGAGGTGGGATAGGAGTACCCGAAACAAAATCAACCGTAAGTGGAGAACCACATACGGTAATATCTGGTGGAACAGTTGTATTTACTGCTGTTGTAGTAGGATTAAAGTAAATCGTATCGGTAAAAATTTGTGAGTTATTACAATCAAAATCATACGCTTCAAAAGACACATAATACGTTCCAGGAGTGTTATATGTATATGAAATAGAAGTGTCGTTAATAAATGTTGTTCCGTTACCCATATTCCAGAATAATGAATCAGCACCAGTTCCAACAAAATCTAATTGAATATTTAAAGTAGATTGACAACGGTCGTAGGGAGGAATGTTAAATTGAGCATTAAGTTCGGCAGGTTTAATTAATTGAACCGAAAAGTATGCGGTATCAGCAATGTTACAAGTACTTGAGTCAATGGCGACATACATTACATTATAAGTGCCAGTATCGGCGTAGGTATAATTTAAACTCGTCAAAGTAGAAGTACCTACACCATCACCAAAATCCCAGAAATTGTTAGGTGGTGGAGTTGATCCAGCGTTAAAAGTTACGACATATGGTTGTGAACAAAATACTTGATCTGCTGGAGGAGTCGCATTTACCGAGGTAAAAGTTGGGTTAAAATGAATGGTGTCGTTAAAAATTTGGGAATTATTACATTGTAAATCATAAGCTTCAAACGAAACGACATAATCACCAGTAGTATTATAGGTATAGGTAATAGAAGTATCGTTAATAAATGTATCGCCGTTACCCATATCCCAATATAAAGAGTCAGCACCTGTGCCTGTAAAGTCTAACTGAATGGTAAGTGTAGTTTGACAATCATTGTATGGAGGAATATTAAATTGAGCATCTAGCACGGCAGGTTTAATTAATTGAACGTTAAAAAATGCCGTATCTGCAATATTACATGTGCTAGAGTCTATCGCTACATACATAATGGTGTATGAACCAGTGTCGGCATAAGTATAAGTTGGATTTGCTAAATTAGAAGAACCCACACCGTCACCAAAGTTCCAATAATTATTAGGTGGTGGAGTTGATCCAGCGTTAAAGTTAACTAAATAAGGTAATGCACAAAACACCTCATCAACTGGAGGGGTAGCATTTACCGAGGTAAAAGTTGGGTTAAAATGAATAGTGTCGTTAAAAATTTGGGAATTATTACATTGTAAATCATAAGCTTCAAAAGAAACTATATAATCTCCAGGAGTATTATAGGTATAAGTAATAGAAGTGTCATTAATAAATGCATCACCGTTACCCATATTCCAATATAAAGAGTCAGCACCTGTGCCAGTAAAGTCTAACTGAATGGTAAGTGCAGTTTGACAATCATTGTATGGAGGAATATTAAATTGAGCATCTAGCACGGCAGGTTTAATTAATTGAACGTTAAAAAATGCCGTATCTGCAATATTACATGTGCTAGAGTCTATCGCTACATACATAATGGTGTATGAACCAGTGTCGGCATAAGTATAAGTTGGATTTGCTAAATTAGAAGAACCCACACCGTCACCAAAGTTCCAATAATTATTAGGTGGTGGAGTTGATCCAGCGTTAAAGTTAACTAAATAAGGTAATGCACAAAACACCTCATCAACTGGAGGGGTAGCATTTACCGATGTGTAATTTGGACTAAAATGAACGGTGTCAGTTATTAGTGAATAACCTCCGCAATCAAAATCCCATGCTTGAAAGGATAAAATATAATTACCACCAATAGTATAGGTGTATGAAAATGAAGTACTATCGATAAAAGTATCGCCATTGCCCATGTCCCAATAAATTGAATCCGCACCAGCGCCAGTAAAATCTAGTTGAATTGTTAATCCTCCAGGTGAACATGGATTGTATGGTGGGATGTTAATTTGAGCGTCTAGTGGAACATTTTCTCTAACGCTTACAGTAAAATAAGCGGTATCAGCAGTTACACATGCGGATGGATCAGAAGCAATGTAGGTTACCACATAAGTTCCAGTATCAGCATAAGTATAGTTAGTGCTTGCAAGATTAGAAGTTCCTATACCATCACCAAAATCCCAAAAGCTAATTGGTGGAGGGGTTGGTCCACCATTAACAGAAATGGTGTAAGGTTGAGCGCACAACAAAATATCATTAGGAACTACAGCAGTAGTTGCATCTAAACCACCAGCAGCAGAAAAACTTCCTGCTTCAAGAAATACTCCAGAATCGAAAAGATTATCTCCAGCATCACCAATGGCTATTTTAATATGATAAGTAGAACCACAATTTACGAGGGCAAACACTGGCAAACTTACCGTTCTTCCATCATAACAATAATTTGGTACTGCACTATGGTCAACATAGTAAATATTATATGCAGCCCATGATGGGTCAATTGCTGAACAGTTTGTAACGTCTCCACTACTTCCAGCTACACCTGGATTAATAGTGTTAATTGCAACTGCTGTATTGGTAAAAGTTCCAGGTACTGAAGGGTTAGGTACGAGAGCTAAATTTTTTGAAACATAGCTTCCTCCTAATGGGTTAGGACCAGACAAAAAGAACCCAAAAACATCATTATAAGTTGAACAAACATATTCTGGATATTCTTCTGAGGCGAAAACGTAATTAAAACTTAACGTGTCACCAGTTGGGATAAAATCAAACTCCAAAATACATTGATCAAACAATATATTGGTTGAAATAGCACTTAATTGAGGGTCTTGAGCGGATATGGCATTACCACCAGCATTCTGACCTCCACTTGAGTTAGTGTTACCTGCTAAAGTGGCATCACCAGTGGCTAGAATCATACCTGCAGGAAGACCAACACTAGAAGTTGCATCGGAGAAGGATCCAACTTGAGCGTTCACGCTAGAACCAGGAGATCCATTAAAAGTAACATTACTAACAGTGACACCAGTTCCTAATAATACATTTTGAATGTAGAAATTTACACTACTTGTGCTGTTTACAACAACCTGAGCAATAGAGTAGTTTAAAAAAATGATAACAAATGTTAAAAATAGTAAGATTTTATTTTTCATAAAGATATTTTTTTACGTTAAGACTATTCGTTTGATGTAATAGTTGCATCAAATATATAAAATATTTGTAATTTACAAAATAGGCTCTAGTTTAAATTAGTGTTGATATTTAATTTTTCATAATTATGCTGTAT
>JAVHRO010000068.1:0-15517 GCA_036171675.1 Vicingus sp.
TAATCCAGTAATAATTTCGTGCATTTCTTTTTCAAAACCAACTTCGAGCGATTTATCAAACTCATCCAACACTAATATTTTGATGTGCTCTAACGAAAAACTATCTCTGTAAATTCGGTCTGCAACTCTACCAGGCGTTCCAATCAATATTGCTGGACGATGTTTTAAATCAATTTTATCTTTAGAACCCGCTCTACCACCATACACCGCATTTACTTTATAACCTGCTCCCATTTCTCTTACCACTTGTTCAATTTGCATGGCCAACTCTCTTGTGGGAACTAGAATCAACACTTGAATTTCTTCACAATTCTTATCCAATTCGGCAATAATGGGCAATAAAAAAGCCAACGTTTTACCTGTTCCAGTTGGAGATAATAATATTACATCAGCATTTTTGGTAATTACTTGTTGAGCCTCTTCCTGCATTGGGTTGAGTTGTTCAATATTAAGCTTGCTTAATATGTTGGATTGTGTTTTTATGGTTGTCGACATGGATACAAATGTACTTTAAAAAAAATTTGATGTGACAGGATAATTGTATCTTTGAAAAATGCCAATCAAAACGCTGTTAATCACTCCACCATTTACGCAGTTAAACACTCCGTATCCAGCAACGGCATACTTGAAAGGTTTTTTGGATAAGCAAGGGGTTGAAGTGGCACAATGCGATTTGAGTGTTGAATTGTTTAACAAGGTTTTTACTCGAGAGTTTATTCAACGTATTTTTAATGAGGCAGCAGCGCACAAAAGTTATGAATATCCATTGGTTTGGGAACAACGAAACGACTACATAACGAAAGTTGATCAGGTAATTGCCTATCTTCAACAACAAGAAGTTACTGCAGCTTATCAGATTAATCGTGAGGGATTTTTACCAAAAGGACATCGCTCAACTATTGATTTTGAGGAGTTTGAATATGCTTTTGGAAATTTGGGAATTTTGGATAAAGCAAAACATTTGGCAACCATTTTTATTGAAGAACTGGGCGATTTTATCAAAGCCAATGTGGACGAATTTTTCTCTTTTACCCGATACGCCGAAACCATTGCAACCGCCGCAAGCAGCTTTGATGAAATTGGCAAATATTTAGGCTACACCACCACCCTTATTGAAGACACAATGTTGTTGCTAATGATGGCAAAAATTGACGAACACCAACCCAATTTAATTTGTTTTACCATTCCTTTTCCGGGTAATTTGTTTTCAGCATTGCGTTGCGCCAAGTTTATAAAAAAACAGTCTCCTAAAATAAAAATTGGTTTTGGTGGCGGTTATTGCAATACCGAATTACGGTCGTTAACGGATGTTAGAATATTTAAATTCATAGATTTTATTACGCTCGACGATGGCGAGTCACCAGTTTTGAAATTGATACAGTTTCTAAACAACGAAATTGAACAAAATCAATTAGAACGAACCTTTTTATTGGAAAAAGGGAAAGTAGTGTATCAAAACAAGTTACCGAACACCATTTTTCATCATAACGAACTACCAGCACCCACTTATGTCGGTTTATTGCAAAACAACTATTTGTCGTTTTTAGATGTGATGAACCCTATGCACCGTATGTGGACCGATGGACGTTGGAATAAACTCACTGTTTCGCATGGATGCTATTGGAAACAATGTTCGTTTTGTGATGTGAATTTAGATTACATAGGCAATTATCAAAACACCACAGCAGAAAAATTAGTAGATAAAATTGAAAAACTGGTTGCTGAAACTGGTATTTCTGGATTTCATTTTGTAGATGAAGCTGCGCCACCCAAAGTATTAAAGGCTCTTGCAGAAGAATTGTTGAAACGAAAAATATACATTACTTGGTGGACCAACATTCGATTTGAAAAAACTTTTACCCCTGAATTATGTGAGCTTTTAGCAAAGTCGGGTTGTGTTGCGGTGACTGGAGGCTTAGAAGTAGCTTCAGATCGATTGTTGGAAAAAATGAATAAAGGAGTTGATATTGAACAAGTGGCAATAGTAACCAAGTCGTTTTCAGATAACAACATTATGGTGCATGCTTATTTAATGTATGGTTTCCCAACTGAAACTGAACAAGAAACCATCGATTCGTTAGAGATTGTGAGACAGTTGTTTCAACATAATTGCATACAGTCTGCTTTTTGGCATCAATTTACCGCAACGTTCCACAGTCCCGTTGGTAAAAATCCAGATGAATTTGGCATTAAAATCGTAGGTCCAAAATTTGAAGGCTTTGCTCAAAACGATTTGTACCACAAAGACCCTACTGGTGCTAAGCACGAACTTTATACCAAAGGATTAAACCTTGCTCTAAACAATTATTTACATGGGGTAGGTTTTGATGTTGATTTAAAAAATTGGTTTGATTTTAAAATACCATCAACAACCATTAACACTGAATTAATTTCTTCTTATTTGGCTTAACAATAAGTATCAAGTTTTGCTGTTTTATGCTTAAGTCAATGCTGAAAAACGTGTTAATTTGTTTAAGCCATTTATCATTTTTCTTTTCCATTGGTGTAATAAGCAACATTGCAAGTTGGTTTATACCTAAATTTGCACATTAAACTTACTATATCTTCAACTTATGATAGAAATTAAAGACCTGCACAAGTCTTATCAAATGGGGAGCAATTCACTTCATGTACTTAAAGGAATTAACTTTAGTGTTAAAGAAGGCGAATTGGTTGCTATTATGGGTTCATCAGGTTCTGGTAAATCAACATTGCTAAATATTTTAGGAATGCTAGATGTATTAGATGAAGGTAGTTATACGCTTGATGGTGTACCAATTGTAAACCTCAATGAAACAAAAGCGGCCAAATACCGAAACAAATTTTTAGGATTCGTATTCCAATCTTTCAATTTGATTAATTACAAGTCGGCATTAGAAAATGTTGCACTTCCATTATATTACCAAAAAATACCCCGAAAAGAGCGTGAAATCATTGCCATGAAATACTTGGATAAAGTGGGTTTAACTCAATGGTCAACTCATTTGCCTAGCGAACTCTCGGGTGGACAAAAACAACGGGTGGCAATAGCTCGGGCCTTGGCTGCTCAACCAAAAGTTTTATTAGCAGACGAACCAACAGGAGCATTAGATTCTAAAACGTCGTACGAGATTATGCAACTTATCCAAGAAATTAACGACGAAGGAAAAACAATTTTAATTGTAACTCACGAAGCAGATATTGCTAACATGTGTAAACGAATTGTATTACTAAAAGATGGAATTATTCTAGAAGACAAAGTAATTAATCAGGTTAGAATCACTTCTTATGTTCAATAGCGATAGCTGGCAGGAAATATTTCAAACCATTAAAAAAAACAAATTGAGAACCTTTTTGTCGGGGTTTACTATTTCGTTAGGAATTTTTATTTTCATCATACTATTGGGCTTTGGTAATGGATTAACCAACTCTTTTAACCAATTTTTTTTAGACGACGCTACAAACACTTTTTTTGTTTTTCCTGGAAATACAAGCTTACCATACAAAGGCTACAAAGCCAACAGAACCATTCAATTTAAAAACGACGACCTTACTGATATACAACAAAATTTTAGATTTTATTTAGCCTATATTTCTCCTAGAGTTTTTAGAAACGCTAATGTAATTTATAAAAATAAATCCAATTCTTATTCATACCGAGGAGTAGCTCCTGCTCACCAGTTTTCTGAAAAAACCATCATCATGAAAGGAAGATACCTTAATGATGATGATATTAAAAACAAAACTAAATATGCAGTAATTGGTAGGTTGGTTGAAAAAGATTTGTTTCAAACTGAAAACTCAATTGGTAAATACATAAATATTGGTGGAACCGCTTATAAAGTGATAGGCGTTTTTCAAGACGAAGGAGGAGATAATGAAGAACGTAATATTTTTGTGCCTTATACCACCGTTCAACTGGCCGAAAAAAATACCGATAATATTGACCAAATTGTACTCGCATTTAATCCACAAATAGGTTACGCTGGTGCAATGATTTTTCAAGAAAAACTTACCAATTTTTTAAAAGAAAAACACAGCATTGCGCCTGCTGATGAAAGCGGAATGTTTATTAGAAATGTTGCCGACGATATGAACAACAATCAACAATTTGCTACGATACTAAAAATTATCGTTTCATTTGTTGGCATAGGAACGTTGCTCGCTGGTGTTATTGGAATAAGCAATATAATGGTTTTTGTGGTAAAAGAACGAACAAAAGAACTTGGTGTTAGAAAAGCGTTGGGAGCATCGCCATATAGTATTATTTCAATGATACTACAAGAATCGATTTTTATTACAACCATTGCTGGGTATGTTGGATTAATAGGTGGAATTATAGTAATAAATTTTGTTAAAGACTCGTTAGAAGATTATTTTATTAAAGACCCCTATATTGATCTGGGAACTGCCATTTTTGCTACAGTAATATTAATATTTTTTGGAGCAATTGCAGGGTATGTACCAGCTAAAAGGGCAGCGAACATTAAACCAATTGTGGCATTGCGTGATGAATAAAAAAATTAAGTTTTGATATTTAGAAAAGACACATGGATAGAAATTTTAGACTCTGTTTCAAAAAACAAAGTCAGAACCACCATTACCGTAATTGGAGTGCTTTGGGGAATTTTTATTTATATCGTTTTATCTGGAGCTGCAAAAGGATTGGACCATGGATTTGAAAAACAATTTGAACGAGTTGCCATAAATAGCATGTTTGCTTGGGCTCAACAAACCAGTGTTCCATATAAAGGATTCAAAACAGGGCGACCTTTGCAATTAAAACTTGGCAATGTTGAAACCTTAAAAAATAAAATACCCGAAATTCAATTTATTGCTCCACGTAATGCTAAAGGGGTTTTTGACGGAATTTCACCTACCATTTCTAGAGGTCAAAAAAGTGGAAATTACAATGTATATGGCGATTTTCCTGTATTATTAAAAATTGCAACCAAGGACATTTATGACGGTGGCCGTTTTCTAAATCAACAAGATATCAAATTAATGCGAAAAGTTTGTGTTATTGGTGAGCGAACACAAAAAGAATTATTCGATGCAAAAGAATCTCCAGTGGGGCAATTTATCAAAATTGATAATAGTTTCTTTCAGGTAATTGGTGTGCATAAATTTACCGAAGGTGGTGGTTTTGAGGGAGATGGTGATGTGTACATTCCGTTTTCAACGTTTCGAAAGCTATATAATACTGCCGATAATGTGGGTTGGCTTGCTATTGCAGCATACAACGACGCGGATGTTATCCAGGTTGAAAAAGATGTGAAAAGGATTTTAAAAGAAATTCATAATGTTGATCCAACCGACGATCGGGCTTTCGGCTCATTTAACTTAGGAGAGATTTTTAATAAAGTTAAGGGATTTTCAACTGGGCTTAATTTTTTGTCGTTGGTGGTTGGTATTGCTACGATTTTGGCGGGGGTAATAGGAATTGGAAATATTTTATTAATTTCAGTTAAAGAACGAACCAAAGAGTTAGGTGTAAGAAGGGCTTTGGGCGCAACACCTAACGAAATTAAAGGACAAATAATTCTAGAATCGGTTTTTTTAACCCTTGTTTCAGGAATAATCGGAATTGTGTTAGGGGCTTTAGTTCTTTCTGGAATAAATGCAGGAACAAAAGATGTTGAGTTTCCTTATGCAAACCCAACTGTTCCAATTCCCTATATTTTTGGAGCGTTGCTTTTAATGATAATTTTAGGAACTTTAATAGGATTAATACCTGCTCAACGTGCTGTAAGCATTAAACCTATTGACGCTTTAAGAGAAGAATAAATTCAACTATAATTTTTAACTAAACAGAATAAAAGATGAAAAAAATAATGAAATACGTGCTGATTGTACTGATAATATTGGGTGTAATTTATGCAACTTACTTTTTTATATCGTCGAACAATACTTCGGCTGTAATATATAAAACCGAAATTGCTGCCAAAACCACTATTGAAAAGAAAACCATCGCTACTGGAAAAGTAGTACCAGAGGATGAGGTGGAAATAAAACCACAAATCTCGGGTATTATCGAAACCATTTTGGTAAAAGAAGGGCAGTTGATAAAAGCAGGCGATTTAATTGCTAAAATAAAAGTCGTTCCTAACGAAGCAGCATTAAATAGTGCTATAGGACGTGTTAAAAATGCTAATTATGTTTTCGATAACGCAAAGCTCGATTACGATAGAAACAAAGTGTTGTACGAAAAACAAGTCATTTCTACTCAAGATTTTAATGCTGTTGAACTTCGTTATAACCAAGCAAAACAAGAACTATCAAATTCTCAAAATGATTTACAAATTATTCAATTAGGAACTAGAGAAGGTGGCTTAGCCAACACCAACATTAAAGCAACCATTTCCGGAACCATTTTAGAAATACCTGTAAAAATTGGAGATCAGGTTATTGAAAGTAACAACTTTAGTCCAGGAACAACCATCGCATTTATTGCCAATTTAAGTAATATGGTGTTTGAAGGAAAAATTGATGAAGCTGAGGTTGGAAAACTTAAAATTGGCATGCCATTAAAAATTAGTTTAGGTGCCATTAACGATAAAGAATTTGACGCAAAACTTCGTTTTATTGCTCCAAAAGGAATTGAAGACCAAGGAGCGGTTCAGTTTAAAATTGAAGCTAATGTAACTTTAGATACTGCATTTTTTATTCGTGCTGGTTATAGCTCAAACGCCTCATTGGTGTTAGAGAAAAAAGTGAATGTTTTAGCAATAAAAGAAGCCTTACTTCAATTTGATAAGGAAACCAATAATCCTTATGTTGAGGTAGAAATTGGTCCGCAAAAATTTGAACGTAAAGATGTTACGTTGGGTATTTCAGATGGAATTAATGTTGAAATATTAACTGGCCTAAAACCTTCAGATAAAGTTAAAGTGTGGAACATCACCCAACCTGAAAAAATAGAATCAAAAAAGGATAAAGAAATGTAGGGAGTATAGTCTCCTTAGCTAATAATAAACAGCTATGGTTTTAGCACCCCCGCTTTTATGTATAAATCTTTAAAAAATGAAAAATTATTATCTAATACTCTTGTTGTTACTGGTGGGTGAACTTAACGCTCAGAACAGCAATGCTCCTAAAATTTGGACGCTCCAAGAATGTGTTGATTACGCTATTAAAAACAATATTTCCGTGAAACAGTCGGAATTGGAACAACAAAGTCGAACTCAAAGTATTACCAGCGCAAAAGGTAACTTTTTACCTAATGTTAATGCTACAGCATCGCAATCGTTTAATTTTGGCTCTTCAATAGACGCAACTGGAGCAAGAGTTGCTTCCGATTTTCGTTCCAACAATTATAGCCTTAATTCATCGGTAGTGTTGTTTGATGGTTTTGCTAACATCAACACGTTAAATCAATCGAAAATAAATTTGGAGGTACAAAATGCCAATTTGGAGAAAATGAAAAATGACATTTCGCTTAATGTGGTTAATGCGTATCTGCAAATACTTTTTGCAAAAGAACAAATTAATATTGCACAACTACAAATAGAAATTACACAAAAGGAAGTTGACCGAATAACTCAATTAGTTAATGCTGGGGTTGCTCCAAAAGGTGATTTACTCAACATTAATTCTACCCTAGCTACCGACGAACAAAATTTAATACAAGCACAAAATACACTCGATATTTCTGCACTCCGTTTAGCACAGCTGTTGCAATTGCCCGATACAGGTGTTGATGTAGAACCCATTGTTATTGATACCCCAAATGCCTCAATTATTGGAAATTCGTCATCTGATATTTATAGTAAAGCATCCACATCGTTTCCAGAAATTAAAGCGGCAGAACTTACCATTGAAAGTGCAAATAAGGATATTAAAATATCGCAAGCCAATTACTATCCATCTTTAACGTTGAGCTATGGGTTGAGTACTGTTTATCAGCACAGACAAGGTTTTGTCGATTTTTATCCATATGGTGACCAATTAGATAATAATTTAGGGCATTTTGTTGGACTTACACTTAACATCCCATTGTTTAATCGTTTTCAATATTCTACGGCAGTATCCAAATCAAAAATTAATTTTGAACAGGCTCAATACAGTTTGGAAAGCGAAAAAATAAAATTAAGAGAATCTATACAAGTGGCTTACACCGATGCGAAAATGGCTTCTAAAACATTCGAAGCAGCGCAAAAAGCAGTTGATGCTAATCAAGAAGCGTTTAGATATGCTCAAGAACGTTTCCAGGTGGGAAATTTTAATTCGTACGATTTTAATCAAGCAAAAAATCGTTTTTTCACCGCACAATCGCAGCAAATACGTGCTAAATACGACTACACTTTTAAACTTAAAGTGCTTGAGTTTTATTATGGAATTCCTTTGATAATGAAATAGAATAAAAAAAACAATCTATGAATAAATTACTATTAAGTTGTTTCACTGTATTTTTCCTAATTAGTTGTACTGAAAATAAAAAGGATTCGGAAATAACAAACAAACCAACAACAATAAACAATAATGTCCCAACATTAGCATACACTGTTGTTTCGAGGTTACCCCATGATGCATCTTCGTTTACCGAGGGTTTTTTGTTTCATAATCAACAATTATTTGAAAGCACAGGCGCACCTGAAAACTTGCCTGAGACCAAATCCATGTTTGGAATTGTGAATTTAGAGACAGGAAAAATTGATTCCAAAGCTGAATTGGATAGAACAAAATATTTTGGAGAGGGTATTGTATTTTTTGGTGATAAGATTTATCAACTTACTTACACCACTCAAATTGGCTTTATATACGACAGCAAGACTTACAAACAAATAGGAAATTTTAGGTTTAAAAACAAAGAAGGTTGGGGATTAACAACGGACGGAACGTTCATTATTATGAGTGATGGAACCAACAACCTAACCTATTTAGATCCAACTACGCTTAAGGAAGTTAAAACACTTAGTGTTAGCAATGCTGGATATGCCGAAGATTATCTAAATGAATTGGAATACATTAACGGGTACATTTACGCTAACATTTGGACCAAAAATTACCTGGTTAAAATAGACCCAAAAACAGGGAAAGTAGTTGGAACAATTGACTTATCTGCTTTAACCATCGAGGCAAAAAGTAATAATCCAAATGCAGATGTATTAAACGGAATCGCCTACGATACTACATCGGATAAAATTTATGTTACGGGAAAATTGTGGCCCAATATCTTTCAATTGGATTTTCCTCATTAAATAACGGTTAGTTATAAAGAGATGTAGATTTTAGTAAAAGAAATTCAAGACCAATTTGAGTTAACTATAGCTGTTTCGTATTTACCAAAAGGCTTGTACATATTACGAAAAAAAACCAACCATTTCATTCATATAAATTCGACCAACAAAAAAATTGTTCAATCGTAAAATGAGTCAAGGCAACCTAATCAAGGCATTCTCGTTTTAGAATAAAAATCTGTTGACAATTAAAAAAATCTTACTTTAGTAAGTTATATATCAACCATTTGAGGTTTTTAGTCTACATAGTTATGCTTGTTTTTGTGCAAAACTCATTTGCACAACATGCCCACGTTGAGTTTAAAGAAAATAAAGGGCAGTGGGAAAACAATATTTTATATCGAGCCAAAATTCCTGCCGGAGAGTTATTTTTAGAAAAAAATAAGTTAACCTATCAATTTTACAACGAACAAGATATGCTCCGTATGGGCGATATTTTTCATGGTTGGATAAATAACCCACAACTTGCTGATTCAATTCTTCATTTACATGCGTTTCAAGTGGAATTTTTTAATGCGTTGCCTGCACAGACGTTGGCTCAACACCCTTGTTCAGATTACGAAAACTATTTTATTGGAAACGACACCACCAAATGGTCTAGTAATGTAAAAAAATATCAAGATGTTACGTATCAAAATATATATAATGGTATTCAATTAAAGTTGTATTCGTCGCACGAAAATGGTTTGAAATATGATTTTATTGTTAATCCAAATGCCGATGTTAATCAAATTCAATTGAATTACAATGGTGTGAATGAAATATTCCTAAAAAATGGACGATTAAACATAAAAACTTCGGTAAATGACTTAATAGAACAACAACCTTATGCTTACCAAATTATTAATGGAAAGGAAAAAGAAGTCAAATGTAATTTTAATCTTACTGGAACCAAGTTAAATTTCTCTTTTCCAAGAGGTTATAACAAATCTTTTCCATTAATTATCGACCCTGCGTTAATTTTTGCCTCCTACACAGGTTCCACTGCTGATAATTTTGGTTTTACCTCTACCTTTGATGAAGATGGCGATTTGTTTGGTGGTGGAGTTGTCTATGGTATAGGATATCCAACAACTATAGGAGCGTTTCAAACAACTTTTCATGGTGGTTCTGTCGATATTGGTATAACCAAGTTTAATCCTTATGGCACGAATTTAATTTTTTCAACCTACATTGGTGGGGTAGGAAACGATTATCCACACAGTTTAATTGTTAACCACAACAACGAATTATTGATTTTAGGAACTACGAGGTCTATTGATTTTCCGGTTACTCCAGGCTGTTACGATAATACACAAAATGGTTCATCCGATATTTTCGTTGCAAAATTGAATGCAACAGGTAACGTAATGTTAGGCTCCACTTATATTGGAGGGTCTGCTGACGATGGTCTAAACTGGGGAAATCCACTAAAATATAATTATGCCGACCAATACCGTGGTGAAATAGTGGTTGATCAAACTGATTATGTTTTTGTGGCAAGTACAACGCAATCACCAGATTTTCCTACTACTGCTGGAGTATTTCAGCCAACATATATTTCAGGAGAAACCAACCAAAATGCTTGTGTAATAAAGCTATCACCCAATTTGACTTCATTAAATTGGAGCACCTTTTTTGGAGGAACTATGGATGATGCTGCTTATTCACTGCAATTTGATGAATTAGGAAACATCCTCTTTACAGGAGGAACTAAAAGTGCTGATTTGCCCGTTTCTGCTACGGCAATTAAAACCTCTCTTGGGGGTATAATGGATGGATACATTACAAAAATAACCCCTGATGCTTCTACCATTTTGGCATGTACTTATATTGGAACAGATACCTTAGACCAAACATTTTTTGTTCAGCTCGATACTGCTAACAATGTTTTTGTTTATGGTCAAACCGAAGGAAATTATCCAATAACCCCAATTGGAGTTTATGCTGATAGTAACAGTGGGCAATTTTTACATAAACTTACTCCCAACTTAGATTCTACCATTTTTTCTACCACTTTTGGTACAAGTTCGGGGCATGTTGATATTGCACCATCGGCTTTTTTGGTGAATTCGTGTAACTACATATTAATTTCTGGTTGGGGTGGTCGATTAAATGCAAATTTTGGTATGGCTGATTATAGCACAACCAATGGTTTACCTGTTACTGCAAACGCACAACAACTCACCACCGATGGTCAGGATTATTATTTGGCCATGTTTGGAGAAGATGCTCAATCGTTGATTTATGCTACGTATTTTGGTGGCTATACGAGTGCCGACCACGTAGATGGAGGAACAAGTAGATTCGACAAAAAAGGGATGGTTTATCAGGCGGTTTGTTCTTCGTGCGAATACCTTTCAACATCAAGTGTTCCAAATACGAATGATTTTCCAACTACACCAGGGGCATGGTCAAATACGGATAACAGCACCAATTGTAATTTAGGGGTATTTAAATTAGATTTAACCAATTTAACTGCTATTGCCGATATTGTCGCTCCCTCAGTATGTTTGGGTGAAACTGCACAATTTATAAATCATAGCATTGGTGGAATTTCATTTTTGTGGAATTTTGGTGATGGCAACTTCTCTACAGATTTTGAACCTTTTCATATTTATGATACGATTGGCGCTTATACAGTTTCGCTAGTTGTTCTTGATTCCACAACGTGTAATATTTTAGATTCCGATTTTGTTGATGTAGAAATTATTCCCTTACCACAGTTTGAATTTGATTCTATTCCTGGAATTTGCCCAGGAGATAGCACACAACTTAACATTTTAAATGCGACTACCTACACATGGATTACAAATTATAATATCTCGGATACATCTATAGCAAATCCTATTGTTTGGCCAGCTACTTCAACTAATTATTCAGTAATCGTAAATAGTCCATGTGGAATAGATACGCTTTCCATATTTGTGCAAGTTTATCAACCAAACATTGATATGAGTCCTGACACGATTGTTTGTAGAGGGCAGTCTGTTCAACTTTTTTCGAGTGGTGGAGCAAATTATTTATGGACACCTAATACGGGATTAAATAACGACACCCTATCAAATCCATTAGCAACACCTGACACTACTACCACCTATCAGGTTGAAATAACCACCATTAATCTTTGCGTTTGGGATACGTTTGCTACAATTTATGTTGATACTGTTTTTACCAATGCGTTAGCTTCTAGCGATGTGACTATTTGCAGAGGTGACACTGCTCAAATTTATGCCACAGAAGGAAGAAATTACTCGTGGTCACCAACTGGCAGTTTAAGTAATCCAACAGACTCATTTACGTTAGCTTTTCCTTCTATTACCACAGCTTATATTGTTGAATCATCCAACTTTTGCAACACCGTTGTTGACACCGTTGTTGTTACCATACATCAAATAGATTATGCCGATAATAATAAAATTTGTTTAGGCGATAGTGTTCAACTTGATGTTATAAATGCGGATAATTATACTTGGCTAACGAATACCAATATTTCAGATACTGCTGTTGCAAACCCAAATGTATGGCCAACAAACTCAATGAATTACACTGTTGTTGCCCAAAGTGTGTGCGGTTTAGATACGGTAAATGTTTTTGTGGAGGTTTATCAACCAAACATTGATATAAGTCCCGACACATTTATTTGTGTTGGTCAATCTGTACCATTATTGGCAGGTGGAGGGGTTTCATACCTTTGGATCCCAGCCTCTTCTTTGAATATGGGTAATGTTGCTTCTCCAATAGCGTCACCTACAACAAATACGACCTATGATGTTGAAATCACTGATATCAACAATTGTGTTTGGGATACTTCAACCACCGTAGTTATTGATTCGAATTTACCCATAGCCATTGCTACCACATCAGATGATACGATTTGTAAAGGTGACACCACGCAATTAATTGTGTCAGGAAGCAGAGCATATCAATGGTTTCCATCGAGCAGCTTGAGTAATCCAACCGATTCTGTTACATTAGCATTTCCAATAGCAACAACAAACTATGTTGTGGGCTCTACCAATGGTTGTGGTACTGCGTATGATACCGTTTTAATTGCGGTGTTAAACGTAAATGCTCAAATAGTTAATGATACCTCTGTTTGTATTGGCGAACAAGCCACGCTGTGGGCAGCGGGAGGCGCAAGTTACTGGTGGGAACCTAGTTATTTAATTTCTAATCCTTCAAGTAATTTAATACAACCAACAATAACCAATCCAACACTTTTTACTGTTAATGTGGTGGGGGCTAATGGATGCAAGACTGATTTATCGGTTATGGTTAATACCAAACCAACTCCATGGATTAATTTAGAAGAAACTGTATCGGCTGGAGTAAATAATGAAGTTGAAATTAATCCCGAAACCAATGGTGTTTTTTATAATTGGGCACCTTCCGATGGATTAAGCTGCACTACTTGTTTATCACCTATTGCTTCATCAGGAATATCTTCTACATATACGTTTACTTCTTGGTCGGAATTTGGATGTGTTTCTAAACAACAAGTTACCGTGCTTTATCAAGGAATATTATACGTGCCAAATGCGTTTACACCTGATGGAGATGGCGACAATGACATTTTTTATGCTTTTGGAAAAAATATTGTAGCGTTTAATATGATGATTTTTGACCGTTGGGGCGAAAAACTATTTACTTCCGATAATTTGGATGTTGGTTGGGATGGAACCTACAAAGGCAAACTGGTGAAAACCGAAACCTATGTTTGGAAAATAAAGTACAAAGACGTATTAAAAAATACGGGCGACCTGATAGGAACAGTTACATTAATTCGATAATTGTTTTACCGAACCCAACGTTTCGATTAAAAACACCATTAACAATAAGGAGTATAATAGCGCCATAATCGGGTAGTATTGTTCAAAAGGAACAAAATTACTAGCATAGGAAAATACTCCTAAAAATGACCATACAATGGCAAAATGGTACGATTTTACCAATACACTTAACAAAATTAAAATAACAAAATAATAAGGCTCAATATGGCTGTTTAATAAAACAAAAGCTGCCATGCAAAATAACATTCCTTTAACAATCGAACTCCACTTTGTTGATCTTGAAATAGCAATACTTAATAAAACAATCGCAAATAGGGTATAAAGAATGAGTTGAGGTTTTTTAGTAAAAGGTTCAAGTGCGTAAATTAATCCAAATCGAGTTGAATTTGCCTGCTGAAACATAGTAAGATTATCTATTAAATAGCTATGCATAAATGGAAGCCATGCTAATCCAATAACAATAACTAGAATCGAGCAAAAAATAATAAATTTTAAAGGAGTTAATTTCTTCATTAACAAAGGGATAAAGAATAGAGGGAAAACACTTGTAATACTTGCTATTGCCCAAAAAAACGATGCCGAAAACAACTTGTTATTAATGAACAAATAAATAGCAACAATTAGTAAACAGAGCATTATGCCTACAAAGTTAATGTTGCCAGTTAACCCTATAATCACTAAAGGATTTAAGGCGTAAATAAGAACGCTGTTGTACGATAAATTGAGTTTTTGAAGAATACTAATGAGCATTTTTACCAAAACAAAATCAGCAATAAGTATGGGTAGTCTTAGCATAACCAAACCTAGTAAAGGATAAATTCCAGCAAGAAATGCAGAAGGAACAGTAAACAATTGCAATAAAGGAAAAATAGAAGTATTACTTTGTTCATTGCTTAATGGGTCAAAAAATGACTCAAAAATAGAACTAGGTATGGGTGTTTTGTTTGCCAATATATCGGCAGGCGAAAATAGATAAGGATTAAACCCATGCAACAACAGTTTTCCATCCCACAAATACCTTAAATAATCTACTGAAAAAAGAGGGACAGCGCATAAAAAAATTAATCGAAACAACATTGAAATCCAAAGCAAAATATTTACTTCAGTTTTGTCTTGAGTATAAAAAATAAAATAAAAATAAATTCCAAAAGGAATAATAAAAACCAACGCTAAATTTAGCAAATTGGCGTTGCCCATAAAATATCCAGCATAAATGTAAATTAATGCGGTTAAAAAAACCAATAGATATTTGATAATTGCCATCAATCAAAAATACGGAATACAATACGCTTTCATTTTGTGTTTAGAAAACATTATTAACACCTATTTGAACAGTAATAATCGTTAATAAACTGTAGTTGGAATTTATTCCAATTTCGGTTTTTTATCTTATTTCTTCACCATTTTTTTAGTGGCAATAAGTTTGCCATCAGCAATAAGGCTGTAGGTGTAAACACCTGTTTTAAGGTTGGCACCATAAACAGTCAATTTACTTTCGCCACGTTCATCGATAATGAGTTCTTTGAT
>JAVHRO010000069.1:0-15438 GCA_036171675.1 Vicingus sp.
TCAATCGTGAAATTCACTCGAATTGACAAATTTTCTTACAAATGCACAACGGGTTAAATTAAATTAAATAGTTACCTTTGAATTGTTAACCAACGAAACTCCCTCTTTGAAAAAGTTTTCTATATTTTGAATACGCATACATGAATAACTTAGTAAAGACTACCTTTTTGTTTCTATTTCTTTTAGTTTGGAGAGTCTCTTATGCTCAATCATTAACAATAGATAGCCTTGAGAAAAGTTTAGAAATAACTATAAATGAAACAACTCAGTTAAAAATACTAAATGAAATCTCTGATAGTTATTTAAACATCAACACCGATAAAGCAATAAATTATAGTCTTAAAGCCCTTAGATTGGCAAAAAAAATAGGTGACGACAAAAAAACAGCTGAATGTTATTTTCTTCTTGGTGAGCAATACGCTCTATTAGGAAGCTATGATTTAGCTCTTAAAAATTTAAACAAAAGCCTTATAATAAGAAAAAAATTAAATCTAAATATAGGAGAGTTTAACTGTTTAAATTCTCTCGGTATGATATATCGTAATAAAGGAGATTATTTAAATTCTACAATATATTTTTATAAAGAATTAGAACTTGGAGAAAAATTAGAAAGGTTAGACTATGTCGCTTATGCAAAAGGTAATCTAGCTATTCTTTTTAACCTTCAAGGGAAGTCAGATTTAGCTCTTAAATATTTTTTAGAAGTATTAGAAATTTTTGAAAAAAAAGATAACAAAAATAAAATAGCGATTACCTTATCAAATATTGGGAATGTTTATCTCATTAAAAAGGAATACAATAAAGCCATTAATTATTATTTACAATCATTAGTCATTACTAAAATTTTGAATGATAAAAAAAATATTGCAAATGGACTTGGAAATATTGCGGTGGCATATCATTATCAAGGGAAATATGTTGAAGCGCTAACATATTTTAACTCCTCCTTAGAAGTTTACATAACGCTCGGGGAGAAAATTGAAATAGCTAGAAGTATAAATAATATTGGGTCAACATATTTACTACAAAAAAAATATTCTCTTGCAACTGATTTTCTTGAAAAGAGCTTAAAAATAGCTTTAGAATTAAACTCAAAAGAATTAATAAAAACTAATTATCAAAATCTTTCAGAATTATATTTGAGTGAAGGTGATTTTAAAAATGCCTTTAAATATTACCAATTATTTATTAAACTAAGGGATTTTATTCAAGGAGAAAAAATTTCAAGCCAAATTTCTGAAATCCAGACTAAATATGAAGTAGAGAAAAAACAAAAAGAAATCGTTATACTAAAAAAAGAAAACATTGAAAATGAATTCCAGATTAAAAAAAGAACAGTTGCTATTTATTTAATCTTATTTTCAATACTAATTTTATTATTTTCCTTTTTGTTAATCATTAGGAATTTTAAATTAAAAAGAAAAATATACATAGAAAAGGAAAACCAATTAATTGAAAAAATTAGACTAAAAGAAAGAGAATTATCATCAACAGCCATCTATATATCTAACAAAAATAGTGTTTTAAGTCAAATTAAAGAAGATCTTGAGCAGGTGTTAAAAGAAGAAAATATCTCTCCTATAATAAAAAAAATAATTAAAGAGATTTCTACAAGTCTTGAAAAAAACTTGAATATTTTCACTGATTGGCAAAAATTTAGAGAGCAATTTGATGAAGTTTACCCTGGCTATATCGGACGTCTACTAAATAAGTATACTGGTATTTCGCATAACGATTTAAAGCTTTGTGTGTATTTAAAAATGGGACTGTCAAATAAAGAGATTGCATCATTACAGAACGTCTCGATAGATGGAATAAAATCTGCAAATAAAAGATTAAAGAAAAAAATGAATATTCCTAATGATGTAATTTTGTTAGACTTTTTGAGAAATTTTTAATATTTTTTATAAAAGAACCCTCTTGCACCCCATTTAGACCCTTGCATTATTGTTGATTTTTATGATTATTTGCTTTCATTTGTTGAATAATCATTAAAATATATAATTATGAAAAAATTTACTTTACAATTTTCTTTAGTAGTGTTAATTGTTTTCACACAAAATACTGCCAAAGCACAATTTCCAATTATTACATCGGTTAATCAGCTTCACTCTATTGGGGACAGTATCCATTACGTGGATTTAAATACTTTCGGTTTCGATCCAATACCTGCTGGTGGTGCCAATGTTGTTTGGAATTATTCGTCGTTGTTTGCTTCTGGCACAACAGCAGATTTTGTGTATAGAAACCCAGCTACTACAACTTCAGCAGCTAGTTATCCAACTGCTAATGCAGCGTTAGAAATCTCAACTGTTGCAGGTAATGAATGGTATTTAGAAACTGCTACATCAATTAAACGATTAGGTCTATCTAGTCCAGATCCAGCTATGGGAGACTTGGTATATAACGCTGGCTCATTTATTCGCTATAAATTTCCTTTTACAGCTGGGCAATCCTGGTCAACCCCTTCATATACTGGGACTCAATCAGGTGATTTTGGCATTCCAGGAACTATCATTACCGTTGGTAATGGTTCTTTCTCAGCATCTGTTGACGCTTTTGGAACAATGACCCTTCCTGGAGGAGCAGTTCTTGATAGTGTAGTAAGGATTCACATCAATGAGCAGTTTGATTACTTAGCTGATATGGGAGGGACACCTTTAAACCTTGGAACGGTATCTGATGATTATTATTATTGGTTTAAGCAAACTAAAAAAGACCCCGTTTTTATTTATGGAATAACAACTGTAACTGGTGGAGGTGCTCCAACCAAAGTACTTAGATATCAACCAATGTTGACAACAAGTGTTAACGAACTTAATGCAGAAAATAACACGAGCATATATCCAAATCCAGGAAAAGGAATCTACAATGTTAATATTACTAACATTGAAAATGGTAATTACACCCTTAAAGTAATTAATGTTTTAGGAGAAACAGTGAGAGAACAACCTCTTGATGTTTCGAAAAATAAAATAGAGAATCAAATCAACATTTCTGATTTAAATAAAGGAATGTATTTTATTCATATTTCGAATGGTAAATCTCAAACAACAACGAAAGTAATTTTTGAATAATTTTCATTAAATCAAGGAGGTAAATCAATTATCATTTTCCTCCTTGATTAAATAAATAGTAATGAGACAATTGTTTTACATTCTTCACGGAAAAATGACTTCTAAAAGAGAATTAAATAAAAATTCGAAAATAGAAGAAACAGATTTTATTAGTGAATTAGCTTATCTAGATATTTTTTTAGTTCTATTATATATAGCTTCGATTACTTGTTTTATCCTGCTTTTAAAAATACTGTTTTTTTAAGCATTTAATTTATTTAAAATTATTTACATGGAAACTATTAAAAATTGTAGTCTTGCCATTTTATTGTCTGTTTTTTCAACAATTTATGGTTACTCGCAAACCATTTTTTCTGAAAATTTTGAGACTGTTACTTATCCAAATCTACCAACATTATGGTCAACAACTACCTTAGGTACAGATGGTGGGTTTTATACAGGAAATTCTGATAGTGCTAGATTGGGCATGTTTTGGTTAGTAACTCCTCACACTAAATTTGCTATGAGCAACGATGATGTTTGTATTTGTGATAAATCAAACGATTATTTATTAATGCCTTCCATTAATTTATCAGGCTATGTGGATTCAACAGTTTTTCTAAAATTTGATGCTTGGATGGAAAATTTATGGGGTGGTATTGGCACTATTAAAGTAGATACTGGCTCAGGTTGGATTGATATTTATACCATGTCGCCAACACCAAACTGGCAAACTAGAGTGGTGAATTTAACACCATTTGCAGGAGCATCAAACGTAGTTATAGCATTCCATTATAATGATCAATACACTAGCGGATTAGGCTTGGCAATAGACAATATTTCTATTTACGTTCCTTCAAATCAACATGATGTAGCCATTTATAATACTTCAAATACTTATTCTAATTACTTTGAAATACCTTTCTCTCAACTCTCGCCTATAAAACTAAATTCAATAGTTTATAATAACGGTAAAGATACATTGTATAATGTTAAGTTAATTGCAGAAACATCAACAAACTTTAAAGACACTTCATTGATAGGTATTTTAATACCCGCTGAATATAAATCGACTAGTTTTAGCAACAACTGGACTATCTCAAGCAAAGGCCTTTTTAATGTGAGCTACACTGCTATACATAGCAATTCTGATGATTTTACAGGAAATAATAACACCAATGAAATTTTGCAAGTTGCTGATAGTGTGTTGGCCAAAGAAAATGGAACCATTGATGATGCACAAATATTACAGGATGGAGAAACCATTGCTCAAACTTTTCGAGTTTTTCAAAAAGATACGTTAACATCCATTTCTATTCACTTGCTTTTAACCAATGCTACGGATAATATTAAATTTTACATTTATTCAATGGTTGGTGGGCTACCTACTACTATTATTGATTCTTCTCAAACCATTCCTTCCCTTACCGCTGGTTGGTCAACTCACTATTTACCTTCAGGTATTGTACTAGATACTGGTGATTATGCAATTGGAGTGAAAAAAATTGGTACTGGATTAACTTATTTTACAGCAACCAAAACAAGCTATGTGCCAAACACAACATTTACCACCCACTATTTTATGGTTGATTTCTTTTGGTATATGGACGAACAATCGTATGGTGGTGCTACACTAGCTGATCATCACACCTATTTAATAAGACCAAATTTTGGAAAAAAATTAACCGTTGGAATTAATCCAATTTTTGCTAAAAATAATACCCAATTTGTTTATCCAAACCCTTCAACAGGACTTTTGAATATTGTAACACAAGAAAAAATTGAACAAATCATAGTGTATGATTTAAGTGGAAAATTAGTTTATGAAAAACAAAATGTTTCTGCCTCTCAATTTGATTTCTCGTTTTTAAATAAGGGAATGTATTTCGGTAAAGTTAAAACCACTAATAATTTGCAATCATTTAAATTGATAATGGATTAATGAGATTTGTAAGATTGGTTATGGATGTTTTGAAAAAAAATTAGAGTATGAAAAAGGCAATTAACGAAGTATTTACTATTTTCTATGCAAATGAATCCGTTTCATTTACACAAAAAACAATAGGAGTGTTTTTTGTGTTATTAATCATGTCGGTTACGCTATGGATTATTATTTAGTTCAATTTTCAAAAACAATACCTCAACAATTAGCAGTAAAATAGCCTTAACAATAAATTTACATAGAACAATAAAATAATAAGTTCACAATAAATATCTACCTATGAAAACATTAACTATCTATACTAAAATTGGAATTACATTATTTGTTGCATTGTTAACAATTAATGGATATAGCAATAATCTAGTGATTTCTGGAGGTACACGCAATGTCCCTTACACATTGAATACAGTTACTTTTACATTAACTTGGGATAATAGCTGGGATGTTGCTGGGTTACCAGCAAATCATGATGCTATATGGACTTTTCTTAAATATAGAGAATGTGGACAAAGTGGTGAGTGGAATCATGCTTTATTGAGTACCACAATGACTGATCATACTTTTGGTGCCGCAGTTACTTATGCAAAACCAATTTTAACTACGGATAAGTGGGGATCTGCAGGAGCAAATAATACGGGTGTTTTAATAAAAAGAAGTTCTATAGGAACAGGTACTACTACAGCATCTGTTACGCTTAAAATAGTGGGAGCTTCAAATGCTGTTGTTTTAGATCCAACAAAGGAGTTTGACATTTCAATATTTGGAATTGAAATGGTGCAAGTCGCAGCAGGAAATGCTTATGCTGGTGATGGAAATGGTTCAACCTATAATTTTTCTGAAATGACTTCAACTAATCCAGTAAATTTTTCTACAGAAGCAACGATCTCTGTTAGAAATTATGCAGGTGCTTACAGTGTTAATGTGCCAGCTCAATTTCCAAAAGGGTATAACGAATTTTATTGTATGAAATATGAAATCACACAAGGACAATATGCCGATTTTTTGAATAATATTGGAGCCTTAGCAGGAAGCAGATATCCAAATGTTGCATTAGCAAATATGTTCAATATGATAAATAATTCAGGTACTTATACTGCTACAGTTGGAGGAGTCGGTGATTGTACAGATAGGGCTTGTAATTTTCTCTCTGCAAATGATGTTCTGACCTATTTGGATTGGGCAGCATTGAGACCAATGACAGAATTTGAATATGAAAAAGCTTGTAGAGGTGCATCGGGCTACCAAATGAATGATTATGCTTGGGCTGGAACAGCAGCTTCTATTGTAGAATGCAAAAATGTATCTGGAATAACTTCTGGAGTAGAGGTTTGTTCTGATTTAAATGCTAATTGTAATTATAACTCAGTGAATACTATTATTGGTGCTGGAGGTAGTGGTTTTGGCGCAGGAACTCAAGGTCCAGTTGGTGTTGGTATATTTGCGCGTGATGCAACACAAACAAGAGCAACTACAGGTGCAACTTATGGGGGAATAATGGAAATGTCAGGAAATGTTTCTGAACTTGCAATACAACCTTATACAACAAATAACTATCCAGGAACTCCATCTCCATATACTGGTATGTGGGGAGATGGACAAATTTCGGCAGCAGGACTTTATAATGTTTTAAATTGGCCACTTAATGGGACATATATTTCACGTAGAGGTGGAGGGTTTTTAACAACTCAAAATGAATGTACTATAAGTTTCCGCACTCCTGGTAATAATGTAGATCTAACAGATTATGTGGCTCGTTATTCTTCCTCTGGAGGACGTGGTGTGAGATAGTAGTCTTAAAAATAGAATTAACGGATTTTAAAAAAAATTACTATTTTGCAAAATAGAATATTTCCTATATTACTTTTTCTATGGTTATTTATACAGGAATTTAGTTGTATTGCACAACCTATTAACGACAATTGTTCTACGGCTATTGTTATACCTATTTCCTCAAGTGGTTTTGGAACAGGAACTTTTGTAAGCCCAACTGTTGATATTACATTAGCAACCACTCAATTTGGAGAACCTTTTTATAGCTCAATAATTACGGCAGGAAACGACAAAAAATCAGTATGGTTTAAGTTTACAATTGCGACCAATAGGGGGATTAAAGTAGAATTAAAACAACCAGGAACAGCAATTGGTCAAAATGACGCAGGATTTACCGTATTTAAAAGCTCGGTATGTTTGCCATCTTTAACCGATATTATCCCCGCAAGATTAACACCTTTACCTAAATTTGGAAATACCTACAATCCGTGTGTGTCGTCTGGCGATTATTACGTTCAGGTAAGCACAGATGTAGCTGCAAGTGGTCCTATATTTATTGAAGTAACTACTACCAATCCAGCGGTACTTAATACTTATGACCTTAAAAATACACGTTATAATTTTGGAACGGCAAATTTAGGATGGAATCAAATCAGTTATGATGTTGGCTGTCTTACCATTGATGATGCACTAGAAACGTGTCCTGCTTTAGGAGTCGATTATCTTGATTATGGGCAATCTTCATGGATGACCTTTACAACCGATACTCATATTGATTATTTACGTTTAGAAATGGGGGAGTTTCTTAACACAGGAAACTATAAGGTTGGATATAATATTTACCAAGGAGATTGTTTTACAACACCGAATGGGCTAACATTGGTTGATGGATGTAATGTAATGCAACAAACTTCTTTTTATGCCCCCGATCCGCCACAAAATTGGCCTGGAAAAAATTATACTTGCTTTTTTTTACCAAACACTACCTATAGTATTCAAATTTTTTATCATAAAAATTACACCAATACTGTTGGTGTCCGTTTGTACGAATTAGGAGGTGCTGCCACAGACGCTCCAATACCAAGTGCATTAGGATTTGCGCCTGGAAATACCAATGCATTGGGGGTATTGCCTGCAACTCCCTCAGGAATAACCACTACTGGAGATGATTGGTTAGCCTGCAATTCCTTTATTCTAAATAATGCTTGTGGCACAGTTAATCCTGCCTCTGGCGTAATAACATCAGGTGCAGATAACTATAAACTTGATACTTGGTACACGTTTACTTTAGCAACATCTTCAAACGTAATAATAAGCACTCCTGGAAATATATTTAAACGCCTCTACTCAGGTAATGTTTTTGGCAATTGTAATCTTACTTCTCCAATTGATTTTACAACTTCTTCATATACCATTAATTGTATGGATCCAGGTACATATAGCATTCAAATGCTTGGCAAAGTAGATACCACTGGAAGAAATGCAATTGATTATTATCTCAATCAACTCGGTAAACAAGCCAATATTAGTATTAATGTTAAAAATCAACATCCAAATAATAATTATAGCCTAACCGATACATCATTAGCATTAGCACAACCAAGAGTATACAAATACAACACTTTTGCTCCTCTTGTAAATGGTGTAACTTATAGTTCTGCACTGGATACTTTAGGTTGTTTAAATACTATTTTACCGTCATTAAATGCTTGTGGAGTGTATACAAAAGCAATCTACCGCGAATTTGTAATAGGATCGAACGGTATATTAACTCTTGGTGGAGGGAATTCATATTTTCGATATCAATTATTTAGTGGGGACGCAAAATCGCTTTCGAATGCTCAAAACGTGTTTACTTCAGGGCAAACATTTACAGGTTTAGTTGATATGATTGGGTGTCAAGATTTATATTGGAGTAACCCTTCTATTTGCATCACACCAGGCATCTACACACTTATTAGCTATAGCGATCAAACATATGTTGGTTATTCTGATGCTCCTTGGGTTAAATTTGATTTAACAAATGCTACGGTATTTGCAAATCCAAGTGCACCAAATAACATGGGAAATATTACTGCTTCGTTTCCTGTAAGCGGAACCATTGATTATTGGAGTTGTTCCGATAATCCTTTAACTATTGATGGGCAAGCTCCTTGCTGGGGATATACAAAGCAAATTTATAGAGAATTTTATATCAGTAGTCCTCAATATCTAAATTTTTCTTCTGGAAATTATTTTAGATTATTCGCAGGACAAGTCAGTGTTGGTGGTATAGCAAGTCTTTCACATCTAATCCCTGGATATGGAGATTTGGGATGTACAACCGTTTTCAATGCCGACCTCAATGCTTGTAGCCCGAGGCCTTTCCCTGCGGGGTGGTACACAATTGTTAGCTATGCCTCAGGAGGCACTTATGCTGGTCCAAATTACATCAATGGAAATGGGGCAAATAATGTTTCTATTTTTCTTACAACACCACCAGTTGTTCCTGGTCCGCTTCATAACAGACCTTATAAAGCTTCTATTGCAAATGCAGGTTCTCCATTAATTTGGGGTCCTAATTACGGAACAGCTGCTGTTCCTCAAACTTCACATTCCTATCCTTTTCAAATAGAGAACTTTAACTGTACTAATGATTTGCCATTTGCTTCTCACCCTGTAACATTATGCAACGCCTCCGATAATAGGGTTGCTTATTTTGTATTTACGCTTACTCAAGAAGCTTATGTTAATTTTTCTGGCATACCAGCATCCATGTCATCAAAAATATTCACTTTAGATGTTAGAACTGCAGATTCACTTTTATTACCCACAGCAACCCCAATTCAAACCTGTATTGTAACACCAAGCCCTGGTTGGAGCGATTGGGGTTGGACAGGAGATATTGAAATATGTAGAATGCAACCTGGCACCTATACTTTGGTTGTTTTTGCAAATGATGCACATATTAACACCTCTATTCAGCCTACTGCATATATTGATAAAATTGATGAGTCTCGATTCGACCACGCAAAGAGTGCTTATGATTTTGATAATATTCCTGGTGATAATATTTTCCATTTTGGTAAAGTGGGCGATGTAAACCCATTGAATGCTTCGAGAAGTCCTAGTGATGACTTTTTTACTTGTACTACAGGAGCCCAGCCAAACGACCCTGCTAATTTTTGTTTTGATGGGGTTTTAAATAACACCATTACTTACCCTATGCCAATAAACACGGTGAATTATACGACTTCGGCAAGTTTGCCCATTAGAAGAGACTTGTGGTATACCTTCACTGTCACTGGACCAGGAAGAGTTTATGTAAAAGTAAATAATAAAACTCCAGGCAAATCGACTCAATATCCATTTTCCATATATAAAAGTAACGTAAATGGTAGTCTTCCTTTCTCAACAGTGGTAAGTACTGGTGAGGTTGATTCAACATTTCTTCAAGGTTTAACATTGGTTACCACAACTTCTGCTTATCCGAACGATGGAAGTTCTTATTATGATTGGATGGATTACTGTCAAGGCAATAATAACACCATCGATTTTTTTAGAGACCAATGTGCTGGAGTAGTTACTGACCGTTATTATGTTATTGTTGACCATCATTCTCATCTAGAGTTGAATAATGAAGTTGAAGTTGGTGTAAAATTTGACAGTTGGCCCGTAATACCTTTGGTTTATGACCATTATTCTCAAGCCAATCTTATTAATGGGTTAGGTCAAACTTCTGCACCTTATACTAGTGTTACACTTAACAATGGAAATTATTCTGGTGCTTCTGGTAATTTTGCTTGTGCTACCAAAGATGTACCAGACCAAAATATTTGTGGAACAAAAACCTTATGGTACAAAATAGTAGTTGGTTCCACAGGTAAAATTCATATCAACGCAACCGTTTCTGCTGGCTTATCTTCATCAACAATATTTAATGTAAATGATGTGCAACTTTACCACGAAGTGGTTGTAGGAGATTCAACAGCAACTGGGTTAATTCCAATTACCTTATCACCTATTTCTTCGGGTGGATTACCTTGGGGAGAAGCCTGCATGAATCCTGGAACTTATTATATTTTGTTAACGGGTTGTGGCTTCACTGTTGAAAGTGTTGTGCCAAATGTTGAGTTAATTCAACAGGGGGGTGATTTTTGTTCTGACCCCGTTTTGTTTACTGTTAATAATGCTACATCAGTAAGTGCAACGGTAAATATTGATTGCCATACTATGACACCAGATTATGGTGAAGATGGAAGTAATATGGGTTGTTTATTTGGTCCAAGTGGATACAAATCAACGTGGTACAAAGTTACCGTTAACAGTCTGCTAAAAATGGATATTACGTTTCAATTAAGTGAAAATACTACTGCATTTCCTTATCAAATTAGGTATAGAGTTTTATACGGAACTTGTAGTGCAATGACGGCAGGTCCGTGCAATAATGACGCACTTACTCAATTTACACTAAGTTGTATGCCTACAGGAATAACTGATTATTACATACAAATTGTAACCCCTGTTGGAGCAACAGGAAGCTTGACTTTAACAGCAACCACTGTCATCTCACCAGACCAAAATTGTGTACCAGAAGACCCTGCCAAACCAATTGCAAATTTCACAGTTGGTTCAGCGTGTGATGGTCAAGCTGTTACTTTTTTTAATCAATCTACTTTAGGAGCAAGTATCTCCTATTTATGGGATTTTGGCTGCTGCTTAGGAGCTAACTCTACATTACTTCATCCAACTTTTACATTTCCTACAACTGGAGCAATTACCACTTATAATGTATCATTAATAGTAACAAACACCATCACGCTTTCAGCCGATACCATAATAATTCCAGTTACTATTTATCCTATTCCAACATGTAACATTACAAGAGATTTACCGAATAATGGACCTATAATTATTGCTGGTCAAGGAATAAATTTTCATGCAAATGCTACTAACACAATAAATTCTCCTGCAACATCATATTTTTGGAATTTTGGAAATGGGCTAACCTCAACAAGTGCTAATCCGATAGGAATAGTATTCTCTAGTTTAGGCACATTTACTGTTACTTTATATGTTACAAATGGAACCTGCTCCGATAGTTGCTCAACAACTTTTATTGCAGGACCAGAAGCTATTTATAATGGCGGAATATATGATGGATCTACATTTTTTAATATTGTAGGATGCACTCCTGCTCAAATCTTTAACGGTGGAAATTATGATGGGGCTACATTTTTAAATATTGTAGGATGCACTTCTGCTCAAATCTTTAACGGTGGAAATTATGATGGGGCAAACGTTTTTTTAATTAGCAGCTGCCTACCTCCCAACATATTTTCTGGAGGTCCTTTCGATGGGTCAAACTATTATAATGTGGTAGGGTGTGTTCCTACTCAAGTTTTTAATGGTGGACCTTATGATGGGTCAAACTATTATAATGTTGTTGGCTGTGTTCCTGCTCAAGTTTTTTCAGGTGGACCATATGATGGGGCAAATTATTATAACGTTGTTGGTTGCACTCCTGCTCAAGTTTTTGCTGGTGGATTTTATGATGGGGCTAATTATTATAACGTTGTTGGTTGCTCTCCTGCTCAAGTTTTTGCTGGTGGATCTTATGACGGTAATGCTTTCTATTTTGTAGATTGTTCAATAATTAACTTACCTATACAATTATCAGCTTTTAGTGCAAAATGCATCAATAATAATGTAGAAATCTATTGGACTGCTGAATCAGAACTAAATAACGATTTTTTCACCATTGAAAGGTCGTTAGATTTAATAAATATTGAAAATATTGGCACAATTAAAGGAGTAGGGAATAGCAATCATTCCAACTACTATTCTTTTACCGATACAGAACCGTTAGCTCAAAATACTTACTACCGATTAAAACAAACTGATTTTAATGGAAATGTTAAAGTCTTTAATTGGGTGACCACTTTTTGTGAAAACGAATTACCAAACATTCTTGTTTATCCAAATCCAAGCAATGGACATTTTATAGTAGTAGGTGGTGAAATGGATGCTGAAATATTGATCTATAACGTGTTGGGTAAAGTTGTTTTTAAATCAATAATTGATTCTCCAAAAATAGAAATATCTTTAAAAAATGCCACTACCGGTATTTATTTAATACAAATAAATACAGCATTGGGTAATATAAATAGAAAAATAGCTATACATACCAATAAAATGTAAAGTTTTTTAAAATTTAAACAACTTTAGTACTTGATTCTAGGTATAAATACTTCCTTTTCCATATGTCTTTTCAAATAATGTATGGATAATATGTGGTATATTTAAAAAATAAAATTACTTTTGCCGTCCTATTAAGAAAAGGTCATAAATCAGCAATGACAATATAAATAATCTCTCGAAAACTGCTGATAAATTCGAGATACAAATTAAATAAAATGGCAGAAAAAAAAGAAACAGCTCCAAAAGCTAAAGCCACAACAAAAAAACCAGCTAGCAAACCTGCTACTGAAAAAAGACCAACAATTTCTAGTAAAGAAAATTCAGTTAACGAAGATGTTGAAACAACTGAAGTTAAAGTTGAAAGAAAAGCGTTTGTTAAAAATGCTAATCCGGTAAGTGTAAAAACTTCTGACATCAAACCTTTGGCTGATTTTGATTGGGATAGAATTGGCAAATATGAAGATGCTTACAGCCCTTCAGAAAAAAAAGCAATGCAAGAGGTTTATGATGAAACATTAAAATCTATTGCAGAACAAGAAGTTTTATTTGGTACTGTTGTAGCTAAAACCAATCGAGAAGTAGTTATTAATATTGGATATAAATCTGAAGGGGTAGTTTCTATTTCAGAATTTAGATATAATCCAGATTTAAAACCTGGCGACCAAGTTGAAGTATTTGTGGTTAATCCAGAAGATAAAAATGGACAATTAATTTTATCACATGCAAGAGCTAGATCGCTTAAAGCTTGGGATAGAGTTAACGAAGTGTTGGCTTCGCAAGAAATTATTAAAGGTTACGTTAAATGCAGAACTAAAGGTGGTTTAATTGTAGATGTGTTCGGTATTGAAGCATTCTTACCTGGTTCTCAAATTGATGTTAAACCTATTAGAGATTACGACGTTTACGTTGATAAAACAATGGAATTCAAAGTGGTGAAAATCAACAAAGAATTTAAAAATATTGTAGTATCTCATAAAGCTTTAATTGAAGCAGAATTAGAACAACAAAAATCTCAAATCATTTCTAAATTAGAAAAAGGTCAAGTATTAGAAGGAACGGTTAAAAACATTACTTCTTACGGTGTATTTATTGATTTAGGTGGTGTTGATGGTTTAGTTCATATTACAGACTTATCTTGGAGCAGAATTAATCATCCAGAAGAAATACTTCAATTAGATCAAAAATTAAATGTAGTAATTCTTGATTTTGATGATGATAAAAAACGTATTGCTTTAGGTATTAAACAATTACAAGAACACCCTTGGGATAAATTAGACGCTAAATTAGCTGTAGGCGATACGGTGAAAGGTAAAGTTGTGGTAGTTGCTGATTATGGTGCATTTATTGAAATAATTCCAGGGGTTGAAGGTTTAATTCACGTATCTGAAATTACTTGGAGTAATCATTTAAAACCTGCTCAAGAATTCTTTAAAGTTGGGGATGAAGTTAAAGCTCAAATTTTAACTTTAGATAGAGAAGAAAGAAAAATGTCGTTAGGTGTTAAACAATTATCTAGCGACCCATGGGTAGCAATAGAAACTAAATATGGTGTAGGTTCTAAACATTTAGGAAAAGTTACCAATATTTCTGACTTTGGTGTTTTTGTCGAACTAGAACAAGGTGTAGATGGTTTAATTCATATTTCTGATTTATCATGGTCTAAAAAAATTAATCACCCTTCAGAACTTACCAAAGTAGGTGAAAAAATGGATGTGGTAATTTTAGAAATTGATAGAGATAATAGAAGATTAAGTCTTGGTCATAAACAATTAGAAGAAAATCCTTGGGATGTATTCGAAACTGTATTTGTTGAAGGTTCTTCACACGAAGGAACAATAACAGAAATTACCGCAAAAGGACTAGCGATCGTATCTTTACAATACGGAGTTGAAGGAATTGCAACTAAAAAGAACATTGAAAAAGAAGATGGTTCGTTTGCTAAAGTTGATGATAAACTTACATTCAAAGTATTAGAATTTAACAAAAATGCTAAGAAAATAGTTTTATCCCATACTCAATTATTTAAAACTGACGAAGCTGAAGAAAAACCTGTTACTGCAACAACAATAACAACTAGTAAATCGAAAGCAAAAGCGAAACCTCAATCACAAGGTGATACTACATCTAAAGCTGTTAAGAAAAACAACGATTCCATGGAAAAATCAACATTAGGTGATATTGATGCGTTATCTGCGTTGAAAGCTAGTTTAGAAAAAGGAGAAAAATAATCCTGATTTTAAATAATATAACCTGTTGTGCATTTAGAAGAATTTTGAATAAAAAAGGTGTCAGTTCGAGTTTTTTCTGAAAGAAAAAGTATCGAGAACACACCTTTTTTATTAAAAATTTGTATTCTCGATACAAATTTCACGATTGAAATGAGTGAAATTCACTCGAATTGACAAATTTTCTTACAAATGCACAACGGGTTAATATATTAAAAGAGGGTGTCCAAAAAGGCATCCTCTTTTTTTATGCAACAAATTTTAA